>JAQBQI010000207.1 GCA_028287085.1 Myxococcaceae bacterium | reverse complement strand
CGCCGTGGCCGCGCCGTCGCCCGGCAGCCAGCGCGCCCCGTCGATCGACCACCGCCGCCGGAACGCCTCCGCCGACGCCGGGCGCTCGCTCGGGTCGGCCGCCACCGCCGCCGCGATCACCGCCCGCAGCGGCCCGGGGATGCGCGCGAATACCCCGTCTTGTAAGACCGCCGGTCCGGCGAGGGCCGCGAGCACGGCGCCCGCGTCGGCGGGGTCGGCGACGAGCGGGTGCCCGCCGCCGAGGGCCACCGCGAGCGAGACCCCGAGGGCGTAGAGGTCGCGCGCGGGCGTCGCCGCCCCGTAGAGGGCCTCCGGCGAGAGGTACGCGAGGCTCCCGTGCAGGCCCGCGCGGCGCTCGCCCGACGCGACCGCGGTGCCGAGGTCGACGAGCACCGCGCGGTCGCCGCGCACGAGAATGTTCGACGGCTTCACGTCGCCGTGGACGACGCCGACGGCGTGCAGCGCCGCGAGCGCGCGCGCCACCGAGGCCCCCGCCCGCACCACGCCCGCGACCTCGCCCACCGCGTCGAGCGCGACCCCCTCGACGAGGTCCATCACCACGAACGATCCGCCGCCGGGGAGGGGACCCAGGTCGCGGGTGCGCGCCAGCTCGGGGTGCTCGATCGACAGGAGCAGCCGCGCCTGCGCGGGATCGATCGCCCGCGACTGCACCTTCACGGCGCAGGGCGCCTCGTCGGCGCGCAGATCGACCGCCCGCCAGACGGAGCCCTCGGCCCCGCCCCCCAGGGCCGAGACGATGCGGTAACGGCCGACGACGACGCTCCCCGGGGTGATGCCTTCCACGTCGACGGGCCTCTGCACGATGGGTTCCGTCAACAACCATGGCGGCGACGCGCCGGGGCCGTCAACCAGGTTGGCGGTACGAGGCTCCCCGGTGGTCGCTCGAGTGATCGCCCGCGCCGACCTTCCCGTAAGCTCGGCCCGTGCGCTGGGATCGTTGGGTCGTTCCGCCCGCCGTGTGCGCGGCCGCCTTCGCGGTGCTCGCGATCTCGCCGCCCCTCGTCGCGCGCCCCTCGTCGTCGCACCGCCTGGAGTCGCTGGGACCGCCCGTCGCGGGCCGTCCGTGGCTGCTCCGCGCGCTGCTCACGACCGACGCGCCGGCCTCCTCGCCGCTCGCGATCAGCACGCCCGACGCCGCGCTCGAGGCGCTCCCCGCGCCGCCCTCGCGCGGTCGCTGGCTGCGCGCGCTCGTCCCGCCCACCGCCACTTCGATCCGTCTCCGCGTGACCGACGCGGCGGGCGTCCACCGCCTGCGCTTCGCGACGCGCGCGGCTACGCCCACCGCCGCCGCCCCGCCGCCCGACGAGCGCCTCCTCGTGCTCGAAGGAACCCTCGTCCCCGAGCTCGTCGGCGAGGTCATCGCGCGCGCGCCGCTGGGCGCGATCGACCTGCTCCCCGTGACCGAGCAGGTCGCCGTGACGCCGACCCACGCCGCCGTCGACGCGTGCGGCCTCGCGCGCTTCGCGGTGCGGGTGTCTGGCCTGGGCGCCCCCGTCTCGCTGGTGACTCCGACGGCGACGGGCGAGCGCCGCGACGAGCTGCGGCTGCCCCTCGCCGCGGGCGGCGTCGCGGTGCGCGACGACGGCGACTCCGCGCTGCTGCGCGCGACCTCCCCCGGCGCGACGGCCCACCTCGTGGCGGGCGACGCCGGCGGACCCACCTGGTGGTCGGCCGTCACCCTGGGCGCCGACGGGGACGAGGGCGCCGCCCGCGTCTCGCTCCCTCCCTCCATCACCTGGATCGTCGCGTCGGGCGGCAGCGATCTGTCGTCCCCGGTCTCGCCCCTGCTGCGCCCGCGCGGCGCGCCCTGCCTCGACACCCCGCTGGGCCGGCGCGTCGCCCGCGGCCGCGACGCCCCGCCTTCGCTCGCCCCCCCGCTGGTGCTCTGGGACGGCCCGCTCGCGTCGGCGGAACTTACCTCCCGACGTATTCAGCGGGCGCGGGCGCTCTGCGTCGCGGGCCTCGCCGCCAGCGTCGCCCTCGAGGCCTTGCTCCTGCTCGGCGCGGGCTTCGCGCGCGACCCATCGGTGCTACAACCGATCGTCGGCGGGCGGCGTAACCGGGCAGGGGTCCTCGTCGCGGGGCTCTCGCTGTTGCTGCTCATGGGGGCCGCGATGATCCTCGCGGTCCAGCTCCGCGCCCCTTGATTTACAGCGCCTCCGGTCGGTACGCTTCTCTAGTCTGGGAGGTCCATCACCATGTCGTCACGCGTTCTCGTCGTCGAACCCACGGAGGCCCTTCGGCTCCCCCTCATGCGCGCGCTCCGGGCCCGCGGCGTCGGCGTCGACGCCTTCGCCACCGCCCGCGAGGTGCTCGACTCGATCAAGGACGCGGGCAACTGGAGCCGCGCCCTCATCGAGCTGACCCTGCCCGACGGCGACGGCGCCACGCTGGCGACGAAGGTCCGCCAGCACGCGCCCGACATCGACCTGTGCTTCGTCACGGGCGGCGCCGACGGCGAGCTCCTCGTCCGCGCGCAGTCCCTCGGAACCATCCTCTGGAAGCCCCTCGGCCTCGGCCCCTTGTGCGAGCGCTTCATCGCCGACACGCGCCGCTCCGGCGTCGTGCGCCGGGTCGACGCGCCCGGCGCGCCGCCCATCGTCCGCCGCGGCTGAGCTCCGCTTCAGACCCCGACGGCGCCCCTCGACGCGAGCGCGTCGATGCGCGCGTCGTCCATCCCCGCCTCCCGCAAGATCGCCCTCGTGTCCGCCCCCGCGGCGCGCGGCGGCGTGTGCGCCCCGTCGGCCCCGGCGCCCACCGGCGTGCGAAACGCGAGCGTCGGATTGCCCCCGAAGCCCGGCGCCTCGAAGAACACCCCGCGGTGCTGGTGCTGCGGATCGGCCGGCAGTTCGTGGGGTTCGAGCACCGGCTCGATGCAGCAGTCGTGACTGCGCGCGAAGGCCTCCCACTCCGCGCGCGTGCGCCCGGCGATGACCGCGGCCACCGCCGCCTTGAGGCCCGGCTGGTGTGGCCCCGGGACGAGCGCGTCGAGCGACGCGTCGAGCCCGACCGCGGAGGCGAAGGCCGTCCAGAACTTCGGCTCGAGGGCGCCGAGGGCCACGGCGCCGCCGTCGCTCGTGAGGTAGGTCGAGTAGGCCGCGATGCCGCCGTCGAGCACGTTGTCGCCGCGCGGCCGCGGCCGCTCGCCGGCGACGAGGGAGGCGAGCGCGAAGGCCGCGAGCGGCACCGCCCCTTCGGACATCGCGACGTCGGCGACGCAGCCGACGCCCGTGCGCGCGCGGTCGTGCAGCGCCGCGAGGATGGCCACCACCGCCCACAGCGCGCCGCCCGCGACGTCGGCCATCTGCGCGCCCGAGACCGCGGGCGCCGCGCCGGCCGGGCCGGTCACGCCGAGCACGCCGGCGCGCGCGAGGTAGTTGAGGTCGTGGCCCGCGCGCTTCGCGAGGGGGCCGTCCTGCCCGTAGCCCGTGATGGCGCACACGATGAGCCCGGGGTGCAGGGCGCGCAGGGCCGCGTGGCCGACGCCGAGGCGGTCGAGCACGCCGGGCCGGAAGCCCTCGATGAGCACGTCGTAGCGCGGAACGATCTCCCGCAGCGCGGCCACGCCGTCGGGGTGCTTCAGGTCGATGACGAGGCTGCGCTTGTCGCGGTTGAGCGCCTGCCAGGCCGCGCCCTGGCCGTCGACGGCGGGGGGCATGTGGCGGAGGTAGTCGCCCGGCGCGGGGTCTTCGAGCTTGTCGACGGCGGCGCCGAGGTCGGCGAGCACGAGCGACGCGAAGGGCCCCGGCAGCAGGCGCGTGAGGTCGAGGACGCGGACGCCCTCCAGCGGTCGCCGGTGGCGTAGCGATTCAGGCAGCATGGTGGGGGGAGTGTACGGAGGCGAGGGGAGGGCGCGAAGGGTCGGGTGACCGCGCGGTCACCGCGGTCGACTACTTCAGGAGGTTGAAGAGCTTGGTGAGGTTCATGGCGAGCATCTGGTTGCCCTTGACCTTGAGCTTGCCGGCGAAGAACAGCTTCATGCCCGCGCTCGGGTCGGCGACCATGGTCTGGAAGTCGGCGTCGGCGACGTCGATGGTGACCTGGCTGTCGGTGGAGGTGCCTTCGGTCGCCGTCGGGGGATTGGAGACCAGGTCGATGGTCCAGTTGCCCGAGCCCGCGATGTTCAGCTGGTACTTGCCGCCGATCTTGCGGGCCTCGTCGCCGCGACGGGCGAGCGCACCAGGAATCTCCTCGTTGAACAGCTTCTTCGTGTCGACCGTCATGACAGAGCCTCCGTGAGCGGGCGGTTTCGAGACTGAACCGCCATTCAGCGCGACGGGATATCACCCGCTCCGCGATGGTGTCAAAGCCCCCGCGCAACCTGTGCTACGTCGACCGCCGCATGAACGCGCGCGTCGTCTGCGGTTGCCTCGCGGTGGTGCTGGTCGGTTGCCCGCGGGCCCGCGCCCCGGCCGTCGACGCGGGCGCTCCCCGCGCCGACGTCGAGCGCGTCCCGGCGGTCGCGGAGATCCCGCCGCTCGGGCCCTCGGCCGACGGCCAGGAGATCGACGTGCCGCTGCGCTGGATCCACCTGCTCGCCGAGCCCGCGCCCACCGGGAGCGCGCCCTACGCGGTGGTCGGGGCGAAGGTCCCCTGCGGCTACGTGCCGCGGTACACGGTGAGCGAGCGCGGCGACGGCGAGGTGCGGCTGCGCATGCGCGCGCAGCGGCGCGCGGTCGACGGCGGGCACTGCGAGGGCGGCGCGCCGGTGGTCGAGCTGGTCTCGCTGTCGCAGCTGCGGCTGGGCGCGTGGCGGGTGGTCGACGCGGTGCCGCCGGCCGGCCCGGCGCTGCCGCCGCGCGTGCTGCACGTGGTGCCCGACGACGGCACCCTCGCGCCCGCCGCCGAGCGGTGGA
>JAQBQI010000634.1 GCA_028287085.1 Myxococcaceae bacterium | reverse complement strand
GCGGGCGTGCCCGCGTCGGTGACGGAGGTACCGACGTCGGTGGTGGGTGAGCCCGCGTCGGCGACGGCGCCGCGGTCGGTCGTCGGGACCACGTCGGGGCGCGAGGGGCCCGCGTCGGAAGAGGCGTCGACGGGGCTGCCCGCGTCGATCGCGGGCGCAGCGTCCGCGACGGGAACGTCGGCCGTCGCGGGCACGTCCACCGCAACGGGCACGTCGACCGTCGCAGGCACGTCCACCGCCACCGGCACGTCCGCCGCGACCGGCACATCGACGCCCGCGTCGAGCACGCCCGCGTCCGGCACCACGGCGCCGTCATCCCGCAGGAACAGCCCCCGCACCACGGTGGCAGCGTAGTCGCGCACGAAGACGTCGTACGCGACGAGCGTCGAGCCTTGCGCGTCCGACGCCGAGCCGAAGCCCACCGACGTCCGCGCCTGCGGCTCGGTCAGCGTCAGCGGGGTCGCGTCGAGCAGGGCGCCCGCCGGGGACACCCGCGCCGCGAGCAGCCGGCGGCTGGTGGCGTTCAACCACACGACGACGAAGTTGCGGCCGTTGAAGGAGAGCGAGACGTCCGTGTAGTCGCCGGCCGGGCCGAGCGTCAGGGGCGTCGCGTCGAGCGGCGCGCCGTCGAGGCCGAGGCGCGTCGCGCGCACCTGGCGGCTCGGGTCGATCCAGGCGACCAGGTGCGCGCCGCCGCCGAAGGCCAGGCGCAGCCCGACGAACACGGGGCCGAGCGCGGCCAGGCTGCGGGGGCTCACCTCGGTGAAGTCGCCGCTCGCGTCGAGGCGTCGCGCGTACGCCGCGCCGGTGTTGTTGGCATACGCCATCAGGTAACGGGCGCCGTCGAAATCGGCGGCGAGCACGGAGGACACGGGCAGGACGATGGGCGACGCGTCGAGGCGCGCGCCCGCGACGTCGAAGCGCACGATGACGGTCCCGCCCGGGGGCGGGTTGCCGCGGCTCAACCCGAGGCAGAACGCGAGGCGCTGGCCGTTGCCGCGCACCGTCGTCACGCGGCCGGGATAGCTCGCGACGGTGGTGAGGGTCCCGTGCGTGCGGGCGGCGAGGTCGACGCTGAAGCGACCGAGGCCGCCGCCGGAGATGTCGCCGTAGACCTGCGCGGTCGAGCCCTCGAGCAGCATCGCGCCGACGTTGTTCATCCCGAAGCCGGGGAGGGCGGTGCGCAGGGGCGGCGCGTCGGCCCAGACCCCCGCCGCGGAGAGGCGCGCGAGGCGCGGGCTCGCCGAGGTCACGAACCACGACGCGAGAAAGGTCGTCCCGTCGGACTCCACCGCGGGCGCGGTCTGCGCCTCGTAGCTGATGGACACCGCCGCGGGCGGCCCGGACGTCGAGCCGTCGCTCGCCACCCGCTGCACCACGCTCGCGGAGGAGCCGGTGCGCGGGTCGACGCCGTTGCGGTAGACGAAGAACCCGCCCCCGTCGGAGCCGAGGACGCCGGCGCTCCCGGACGACGAGCCCGCGACGGGGAGCGGCGTCGCGTCGAGGCGCGCGCCGTCGGGGGCGAAGCGGACGACGCGCGCGGTGTCGGCGACGAGCCAGCGGGCGCCGTCCCACAGCGGTCCCCCGCCGACGCCGGACAGCACGGTGAGCGGCGAGAGCGGGGCGAGGTCGCGGTCGAGCGCGAGGGCGTAGAGGCCCCCGGGGCGAGACCCCGACGCCAGCGCCGAGAAGGTGACGAAGACCGAGGCGCCGCTGGAGGCCAGCGAGGGGTTGGTGCGCGTCACGCCCGCGGTGGTGACGGGCCGGCCGCCCGGATCCTGTACGGTGCCGTCGAGGCCGACGCGCGCCAGCCGGACGTCGGGGGTGTCCCCCGCGGGCACCTCGCTCCAGGCGACCACGAAGCGGTCGTCGAGCGCCACGAGGGGGCGCCCCCCGAGGCCCGTACCGCCGGGCGGGGTCGCCACGACCACCGGGGCCGCGTCGAGCACCACCCCCGCGGGCGTGAAGCGACCCACCACGAGCTGCGCGCCGCGGGAGCCCAGCACGAGGCACCGGGTCGCGTTGCACGCGAGCTCGATCAGGCTCGTGTCGGGCAGCAGCGCGACCGGGGCCGGGTCGATCGCGTTGCCGTTGGCGTCGAGGCGCACGCCGACGACGCGGGCGCCCTCCTGCCAGACGATCCAGGCGCCGCCGCCGGCCGACGCGACGCGGTAATTCCCGGTGATCGTGGAGGTCGCGGCCACCGGACGGAACGACCCCTCCACCCGCGCGTGGGCGGCGTCGAGCCGCTGTACCATGATCAGGGTCGTGGCGGGGCGGCCCGTCTCGCTCGAGACCAGCGGAGAGAACACGAGCGACCCGGTCGACGTGCGGGCGAGTTGCACGTAGCTCATCGGCCCCGAGGTGAGCTCGGTCGGTGCCTCGACGGCGAAGGCGGGCGTGACCGTGGGGTCGAGCACCGCGGGGTAGGCCGCCGCGGCCACCACCTCGGCGGGCACCACCAGCGCCACGCGCCCGTCGACCCAGCGCGAGCGCACCGCGGTGCGCCGCCCCGCCGCGTCGACCCAGGTCGCGTGCCCGTAGCGCAGCAGCGCCCCGGTCGCGGTGCGCAGCCAGAGCCCATCGTCGGCCTCATGGTCGAGCGCCGCGCCCGCGAAGCTCACCGTCACGGCCGCGCGGTCGCCCGCCGGTCGCGCGGCGTACCGCCACGACTGCTCGACCCCCGCCGCCGTCGACGCCCAGGTCTCCTCGACCCCGTCGCGGTGCACCAGCGTCACGGCGCCGGTCGCCTCGCGCCGCGTCGCCACCACCGGGCCGTCGCCCTCACTCTGCGCCGGCTGCGACAGCGCCGCGGCGCCGGCCCACCGCACGGAGACTCCCTCTCCCGACGCCTCGATGACGGGCGGCGCCGCCGACGGACCGGCCAGCGCGAAGGGCTCCGAGCGGGTCAGCCCCGCCGCCGGCGCGGCGGTCTCCGTGGGCGGAGCGACGGCACAGCCCGCCCCGAGACCGAACAGCAACAGCCAGCGATCTTGCATGAGCGAGGTTCCTCAAAGGGTCAGCGGCGACGACGACGGCGGAGCAAGGCGGCCGCCCCAAGGAGGAGCACGGACGAGCCGCGCAGGCCGACGCGGCCGGCGCCGATGCCCGACTGGACGGAGCAGAGGCCGCCGCCGTCGTCGGGCGGAGCGGCGCCCGCGTCGGCCGCGGGCGTGCCCGCGTCGGTGACGGAGGTACCGACGTCGGTGGTGGGTGAGCCCGCGTCGGCGACGGCGCCCGCGTCGGGGCGCGTGGTGCCCGCGTCGGAAGAGGCGTCGACGGCGCTGCCAGCATCGACGGCGCTGCCAGCATCGACGAAGCCGACGTCTTCCACCGCGGGGACGTCCACAGCGATGGGCACGTCGGCGGCGATCGTGGCGTCGGCCCCCACGGGAACATCGACCCCCACGGGAACATCGACCCCCACGGGAACGTCGACCGCGACGCCCGCGTCGAGCACGCCCGCGTCGGGCACCACCGTGCCGTCGTCCCGCAAGAAGAGCCCGCGTACCAGCGTCGCGCCGACCTCCCGCGCGAACTCGTCGTACAGGACGAAGGTCGAGCCGTGCGCGTCCGACGCCGCGCTGAACTTCACGGACGGCCGCGGCTGCGCCGAGGTCAGCACCATGGCGACGGCGTCGAGCAGGACGCCCGCCGGGGACACCCGCGCCGCGCGCACGCGGTGGTCGTCGGCGCCCAGCCACAGCGCGACGAAGTTGCGGCCGTTGAAGGAGAGCGAGACCTGCGTCGAGGTCGCGTCGGTGGTCCCGAGCACCAGCGGCGCGTCGGCGACCGGCGCCCCGTCGAGCCCGAGGCGCGTCGCGCGCACCTGCCGGGCGGCGTCGATCCACGTCAGCAGGTGCGTGCCGCCGCCGAACGCGAGCCGCAGGCCCGCGTACACGGGCCCGAGGGCGCCCAGGCTGCGGGGGCTCACCTCGACGAAGTCGCCGCTCGCGTCGAGGCGGCGGGCGTACACCGCGCCCGCGTTCACCGAGTACACGACCAGGTAACGCGAACCGTCGAAGTCGGCGGCGAGCGAGTACGCGCCGGGCAGGGAGATGCCCGCCATGTCGAGGGGCGCGCCCGCGACGTCGTAGCGCACGACGCCCGACACGACCGGGGTGCCGCCCGAGGCGCCCGCGAAGAACACGAGCCGCTGGCCGTTGCCGCGCACCACGGTCATCGGCCCGGGGTAGGCCCCGACCGCGCTGATCGAGCCGTGCGTGCGGGCGGCGAAGTCGACGGTGAAGCGCCCCCCGCCGGCGCCGTTGACGTCGCCGAACAGGTGCGCCCGCGTGCCCTCGAGTTGCAGCGCCGAGACGTTGATGAGCGTCTGGCCCGAGGGCGCCGTCGCCGCGGTCCGCACGGGCGGCACGTCGCGCCAGGCGCCCGCGGCGGAGATCCGGGCGACCGACCGCGGCGTGTAGTCGACGCCGGACCACGTCGCCACGAAGTCGGTCCCGTCGGAGTCGACCGCGCCCGCGGTCTGCGTGCCGAAGCCGAAGGAGACGGGCGCGCGCGGGCCCGCGAGGGTGGCGTCGCTCGCCACGCGCTGGACCACCGCGGAAGTGGTGGTGACCCCGACGAAGTCGGGCGGGTTGAAGTCGACGCGGAGCAGGAAGAACCCGCCGACGTCGGCGCCGAGCACCGCGTAGCCGCGCGCCCCGACGGGCGTCGGCGGGATGCGCAGGGTCGTCGCGTCGAGGCGCGTGCCGTCGGCGGCGAAGCGTACGACCTGCTCGGTGGTGGCGATCAGCCAGCGGGTGCCGTCCCAAAGGGGAACCGAGCCGAAGCTCATCTCGGCGGGGAGCAGCACCGTGAGGGGGGCGACGGGCGCGAGCTCGCGGTCGAGCACGACGGCGTAGAGCCCGGTCGGCCGCGGCCCCGACGCGTTGGCCGAGAAGTTCAGGAAGACCGAGCTCCCGTTGGAGGCGAGCGAGGGGTAGGTGCGCATCGCGCCGGCCGCGGTGACGGGTCGGCCGCCGGGGTCCTGCACCACCCCGTCGAGGCCGACGCGGGCGAGCAGCACGTCCGCGGTCGAGCCCGCGGGGACGGCGCTCCAGGCGACGACGAAGCGGTCGTCGAGGGCCACGAGCGGGCGCAGCCCGAAGACGTCGCTGCGGTTCGACGACCCCACGACCACGGGGGCGGCGTCGAGGGCGACGCCCGCGGGCGTGAAGCGGCCCACCACGATCTCCAGGCCGCGGCGGCCCAACAGCAGGCAGCGCGTGGCGTTGCAGGCGAGGTCGACCAGCGTCAGGTCGGGGAGCAGCGGCACCGCGGCAGGGTCGAGGACGTTGCCGTTGGCGTCGAGGCGTACGCCCACGACGCGGGTGCCCTCCTGCCAGGCGAGCCAGGCGCCGCCGCCGCTCGGCGCGACGCGGAAACTCCCGGTGATCGTCGACGACGCGGCCACCGGGCGGAACGAGCCCGACACCCGCGCGTGGGCGGCGTCGAGCCGCTGCACCATGACGAGGGGATGCGTGATCGAGCCCGACTGCTCCTCGAGCAGGCGCGTGAAGACCAGCGACCCCGACGCCGTGCGCACGAACTGGGTGCTGTCCGCCTGGCTGTTGGTGAACTCGACCGGCGCCTCGACCCCGAAGGCCGGGGTGACGGTCGGGTCGAGCACCGCGGGGTAGGCCGCCGCGGCCACCACCTCGGCGGGCACCTCGATGGCCACGCGCCCGTCGACCCAGCGCGAGCGCACCGCGGTGCGCCGGCCCGCCGCGTCGACCCAGGTCGCGTGCCCGTAGCGCAGCAGCGCCCCCGTCGCGGTGCGCAGCCACAAGCCGTCGTCGGCCTCGTGGTCGAGCGCCGCGCCCGCGAAGCTCACCGTCACGGCCGCCCGGTCGCCCGCCGGTCGCGCGGCGTACCGCCACGACTGCTCGGCCCCCGCCGCCGTCGACGCCCAGGTCTCCTCGACCCCGTCGCGGTGTACGAGTGTCACGGCGCCGGTCGCCTCGCGCCGCGTCGCCACCACCGGGCCGAGCCCGGCGCTCACCGCGGGCAAGGCCATCGCCGCGGCGCCCACCCACCGCACCGTCACGCCCTCCTCCGCCGCCTCGATGACGGGCGGCGCGGACAGCGGGCCGGCGAGCGCGAAGGGCTCCGAGCGGGTCAGCCCCGCCGCGGGCGCGGCGGTTTCCGTGGGCGGAGCGACGGCACAGCCCGCCCCGAGACCGAACATCAGCACCCAGCGTTTCGTCTTCATCGGTGTCGCTCTCCCTCGGTCCAGGGGAGAGCGTTGCCTGAAGTCGGGCGGAGATTCACCCCGAGGCGTGAGGAGTCCGCTCCGCCGGGGGGTTTGCTGCCTACGTCTGGTTGAAGCCGAGGCGGGCCCGCTGGGCGTTGGGCTTGTTGCGGCACTCGCGCTCGAGGGCGATGAGCAGGGCGCGCGCGTCGACGGTGGTCTCGAGCAGCAGGGCCTGCCGGCGCACCGTCGCGAAGTCGCCCGGCGTGAGCGTGTTGAGCTGGTCGAGCGCCGACCGCGTGGAGGCGGCGGCGTCGGGCGGCAGCGCCTGGCCGAGGGCTTCGAGGGTGCGCTCGAAGAGGGCCATGCGCTGCTCGGGGCGCAGCGGGTCGAACTTCACCTTCAGCGTGAAGCGCCGCAGCGAGGCCTCGTCGAGGTGCTCGAAGAGGTTGGTCGAGCAGATGAACAGCCCCTCGAAGGACTCCATCTGCACGAGCAGCTCGTTGACCTGGGTGACCTCCCAGCTCTGGCTCGCGCCGCGGCGGTTCTGGAAGAAGCTGTCGGCTTCGTCGAGCAGCAGCACCGCCCCCTCGTCGCGCGCCTGGCGGAACATCGCCGCGAGGTTTCCTTCGGTCTGCCCGACGAAGGGCCCGAGGATGTCCGACGCGCGCTTCACCAGCAGCGGGCGCTGCACGCGCTCGGCGAGGTGGTGCGCGAAGGCCGTCTTGCCGGTGCCGGGCGGGCCGTAGAGGCAGATCGATCCGTGCAGCGGGCCCTGCTCGCGGGCGCGGCGCTCGAGCGTCTCGACCAGCTTCGCGAGGTCGTCGGACGCGTTGAGGAAGCGCAGGTCGTAGACCTCCGGGGTGACGGGCGCCGAGGGGCGCTCGGGCGACTGCACCGCGAGGCTGTTCTGGAGCACGCGGGTGAGCGTGGCCTCGACCTCCTCGGCCTTCTCCATGCCCGCGAGGCGCGCCACGCGCACGGCGCGCTCGATGTGCGCCGGGGTCAGGCGCTCGTCGTGGGCCATGCGCTGCGTCCACGCGGGGCGCGCGGGCAGCGGGCCGAGCTGCTTCTCCAGGATGCGCCGGCGCACCGCGAGCGGCGGCGTGCGCAGCTCGAAGATGAAGTCGAAGCGGCGCAGGAAGGCCGAGTCGATCTGCCCGATCTCGTTGGACAGCCACATCGTCGGGACGGCGTTGCCCTCCAGCAGACGGTTGGTCCACCCCTTGTCTTCGCCGGAGCGCTTCTGGCGGCCGAAGAAGGGGTACCAGCGGTCGGGGAAGACGTCCTCGATCTCGTCGAAGAGCACCACGGTCTGGGCGCGCCGCCCGAGCATGCGCTGGCAGAGCTGGTAGGCCGCAAAGCGCCCCGTCCCCGAGATGGCCGAGCCGTCGTCGGACTCGACGTTGACCTCGTAGAGCTGGCCCTTGAGGTGCGCCGCGATGGCGCGCGCGAGCTCGGTCTTCCCGGTGCCCGGGAGCCCGTGCAGCAGCACGTTGACCCCGCCCACCTGCTTCTCGATCGCCCCCTGGAGGAACTTCACCAGGATGCCGACGTCCTGCGCCGCGTGGGGGAAGTCTTCCAGCGTGAGCTTGGCGGCGGGCGACTGCCGGAAGAAGTTCGCGAGGATGCCCTCCGGCGTCTCGTACTCGGTGAGCAGGATGTTCTCGAGGCCGTCCATCACCTCGAAGGGGTCGTCCCAGGTGCGGCGCACGTCGGTGGCCACGCGCACCAGGCCCGTCGAGGCCAGCGGCGCCGACCGACGCAGGGCGTCGCGCACGTCGTTCTCGGGCAGCCCCAGCACCTGGCCGAGCAGCTCGTGCAGCTTGCGCAGCGAGAGGCCCTCCAGCCGCTCGAAGCAGGCCTGCAGCGACTTCTGGATGTCGAGCACGATCGCGAAGGCCAGCACCTCCTGCTCGGCGCGCGTGAGCGACAGCAGCCGCCCGAGGGTCTCGACGTTGCGGAAGAGCACCCCCTCGCGGGTGATGTCGGCCTTCTCCAGGGCGATGAGCCGGTCGCGGATCTCGCGCTTGGCCCGCGTCGGGGTGACGCCGTCGTCGCGCAGGTGGGCGAGGCCGATGACGTCGAGCGGCGAGCGGTCGTCGCCGTCGTCGTGCAGGAAGTACCGGAAGGTGTCGGTGTGGACGATCGCGCGCGCCGTCCAGAGGACGACGACGTCGTGGGATTCCTTCGGGGCGCGGCGGGTGCGGGCGGTCGCGGTCGGGGTCTTGGTGCGTGCCATCGGTCTCTTCTATGTAGGGCGCGGATGCATGCGCGTCTCGCCGCGAGGGCGCAACGCGTCACCGGTGCCGCGGACAAGATATGTCAGGGCTGCGGGTCGCCCTGCGGCCCGTCGGCGGGCGCGGGGCCGTGCTCGGCGGGGTGGTCGGGCGCGGCGGGGTCGTCGTGCTCGTCGGCGGGGTCGGGCGTCGCGGTGCGCACGGTGGGCGCGTCGGCGATGACGTCGTCGAGCTCGGGGTCGGCGCCGGGCGGGGGCATGGCGGCGCCGGTGTCGT
>JAQBQI010000627.1 GCA_028287085.1 Myxococcaceae bacterium | reverse complement strand
CGGTCGCCTCCGAGCTCAAAGGTCCGAAGTGAACGACGTGAACGCGATCCCCCTGCTTTCCAGCACTTCCCCGCTCGGCGAGCTCGTGCGCACGAAGAAGGTCCTCGTGCTGTGCGGGGCCGGCGGCGTCGGCAAGACCACCACCTCGGCGGCCCTCGCGCTGGCGCTCGCGGCGCGCGGCCACCGCACGCTCATCGTCACGATCGACCCGGCGCGCAGGCTCGCGGGCGCGATGGGCGTGCCCATCACCGACGCGGTGACGCCCGTGCCGCTGCCGGCCGCGCAGGGACGCCTGTGGGCGCTGATGCCCGACCCGCGGCGCTCGATGCGGGTCTTCATCGACCACCTCTTCGCCGACGAGCCCGAGGCCAGGGCGCGCGTGCTCGCCAACAAGCTCTACGTGGGCCTCGCCGACGCCGCGGCCGGCGTGCACGAGCTCGTCGCGATGAACCTCGTGGCCCGCGCCGCCACCGACGGCGGCTTCGACGTCATCGTCATCGACACCGCGCCCTCGCGCCACGCGATCGACTTCGTGACCTACCCCGCGCGCCTCGCGGCCCTGCTCGGCGGGCGCACCGTCACCTGGCTCGCGGGCCTCGCGCAGCGCGCCAGCGGCGAAGCGCCGCCGCCGAGGGGACTGCTCTCCTGGGGCACCGGCCACGTCGAGAACCTGCTCGCGCGGGTGACGGGCCCCAACCTGGTGCGCGACACGGCGCAGCTCTTCGGCGACCTGGCGCTGGTGCGCGAGCGCTTCGTGGCGCTGACGAAGCGGGCCTCCGAGCTGCTGCTGGGCGAGCGCGTGGCCTACGCGCTGGTGGCGGCGCCGACGGCGGCGGCGAGGGACGACGTGAGGTTCCTGGCGGCGCGGCTGGAGAAGCTCGGGCGGAGGCCGCGGGCGGTGGTGCTCAACCGGGCCGACACGCGCCCGGCGCCCTGGGCGGCGGCGCTGCGCGGGGGAAGGGGCGTGACGACGGCGATGCTCGACGCCCTCGACGCGCTGGAGCAGGAGCGGGTGACCCGCGCGACCGCGGCCGACGCGCTGGCGAAGGAGCTGGCGAAGTCACTGCCGTGGGCGGCGGTGGTGCGGCTGCCGTACGTGGAGTCGCCCGCGCCGGAGGCCATCGTGGCGGCGCTGTCGGCGGAGCTCGACGGGCAGCTCGCGGCGCTGCTGCCCGACGCGGGCTGAGCGCCCCCGTCACCTCACGGCGGGATCGGCTGACACGACCCGCCGGTGCACGTCTGCCCGCCCGGGCAGCACGCGCACCCGCAGGGCGGCAGTCCGTTGGGGCACACGTCGGTCACGCACGCGTTGTTGCGGCAGACCTGCCCGCAGGGGCAGCCGCCCGCGCACGCCGCCGCCGAGCAGAGGTACTCGCCCTCGTGCTCGTTGTCGCGCGCGCACCCGCCGCCGTTGGTGCAGGTGCCGTTGCAGTGGCCGCCGCAGCCGTCGCTCGCGTTGCACGGCGCGCCCGGCGGGCAGACGGGGACGCACACGCAGGCGGGCGGCGTCTGGCTGCCGTCGCACCGCCGCCCGAACTCGCACCGCCGCCCCACGCCGCAGCTCGGGCCGCCCGCGCACTCGTTGGGGATGGGTGCCCCGCACGTCACGTTGATCGGGTCCATGAGGCAGCGATTCACGCACACGCAGGCGCCCGCAGTGCACGCCGTGAGATCGGGGCACGCGTTGCCGCAGGTGCCGCAGTTGCCCTGGTCGCCCTGCGTGTTGACGCAGCGGCCGTTGCAGAGGGTCTGCCCCCCGGGGCACACGCAGGCCCCCGCGGTGCAGCTCGACCCCGTGGGGCAGACGGTGTCGCAGGTTCCGCAGTGGTTCGAGTCGGTCTGGAGGTTGAAGCAGCTCTCGCCGCAGCTCGTGCGCCCGGCCGGGCACATGCTGCCGTCCTCCATCGGGCCGGCGTCCTCCATGCCCGCGTCGTCGGGCGCCATGCACACGCCCATCATGTTGCAGCGCATGCCGCCGGTGCAGCGCGTGCCGGTGCCGCAGCTCTGCCCGCCGGGGCAGAGGTTGGGCACGTTGGTGCCGCACGCGGTGTTGGCGACCTCCTCGGCCGAGGGGCAGTGCGGGATGCAGTCGCAGGTGCTCGTCGCCACGTTGCAGACGAAGCCGTTCTCGCAGCCGCCCGAGCACTGCCCGCCGCAGCCGTCGCTCGACCCGCAGGGCGCCGTGGCCGCGCAGCTCGGGGTGCAGACGCACATGTTGGTGTCGGGGTCGCAGCGCGAGAAGCGGTTGGCGCAGCGCCCCGGGCAGCGCCCGCCGCAGCCGTCGTCGGCGCCGCACGCGCTGTCGGTCGTGCAGGTGGTGGTGCACTGGCACTGCCCGACCACGCAGCGGTCGCGCGGCGAGCGGGTGCAGGGCGGGTCGCACGCGCAGGTGTCGACGCAGCGCCCGTCGACGCAGATCGAGTTGGTGCAGGTCACGCCCGTGCACGCGTTGGTCGTGCAGGTGCCGTTCGAGCAGACCTGGCCGTCGGGGCACGTCACGCCGTCGCAGCTGGAGCGCGGGACGCACGCGAAGTGGCAGGCGTAGCCGTCGGCGCAGGCGCCGGTGCACGGGTGGATCATCGCGCAGGCGCCGGTGGAGTCGTCGCAGAACTGGCCGGTGGGGCACACGACGCCGGAGCACGGCGCGGGGAAGCAGCCCGCGACGCAGCGCCCGAGGAAGCAGGTCTCGCGGCCGCCGCAGACGATGCCGTCGCAGAGGTCGCGCGTGGGCACGCAGCGCATGTCGCAGCGATCGGCGCTGTCGCAGGTGCTCTCGACGGTGCGGCACATGTCGATCGCGCAGCGGCGCTGGAGGCAGCGCAGGCCGAAGCCGCACTGCGCGTCGGACTCGCAGCCCGACCCGACCATCACCTGCACGTCGGGCGGCGGGACGTCGCGCGCGGGGATGTCGATGGGGATGATGTCGAAGGTCTGCAGGCCGAGGTCGTTGACCGCGTCGAGGCCGGTGTCGAAGTGCAGCATCCCGCCGTCCCGGTCGAAGATGCCCAGCGGCGGCGGGCGGTCGCCGGCACAACCCTGGACCACGATGAACCAGGCAACCACGAGCGGAAGGAGGAGTGATCGCATGGGGGGTGATCCTGTCGCGGGACACTAGCCCACGTCGCCCCGTGCTCGGAAGTGCGGAACACAGCCCCGACCGTCGGCGGTCACCCGCGCGGCGCGCGCCCGGGGTGCGCCCGCGGTGCGCGGCCCCGACGAGTGCATTGCCACGGTGTGCGAACGACGGCACGATCGCGCGCATGTCGATGCAGCGCGCGTGGGGAGTCGGGTGTCTGGCCTTGGCGCTGGGGGCGGGCTGCTCCGATCCGCCGAGGCCCCCGGCGTACGACGGGGGGATCCTGACCGACGGCGCCCGCGCCGACGGCGCCGCCGACGGCGCGACGCCCGACGGCGCGACCCCCGACGCCGCGACGCCCGACGACGCCGCCGACGGCGGACCCGCGGGCTGCGCCCTCTCGCCGCTCGTCGACCTCGACCGCGACGGGGTGCTCACCACGGAGGGCTCCGCCGCGTGGGTGGACTTCTCGCACGCCGCCGACGCGCGGCAGATCCCGACGATCCCGAACTGCGGCGGCCCGGTCTACAACGCCGCGCTCTTGCAATGGACGGCGCCCCGCGCGGGCATCGCCCGACTGCGCGTCGACCGCGACCAGAGCGACTGGAGCCAGGAGCTGCTCGGCGCCGCCTACCTCTCCGCCCGCCGCGTCGACCGCTGCGCCTGGGACGCGCCCGCGCACGACTGCTCCGTCGCCACCTTCGACACCGACGCCGAGCACGCGCGCTCGGACTTCGAGTTCCCCGTGCAGGCCGGCACGCAGTTCATCGCCCTCGCGTGGAGCTTCAACTACGCCGGCGCGGGCGTGCGCACCACCGCCGTGCCCGCCCTGCGCGTCGCGATGACCATGGTCGACGCCACGGGCTACGGCCGCGCGTGCACCGCGCCCACGGCCGACCGCGAGCAGCTCTGCCCCGCGCGCTCGGACTGCTTCTCCACGGGCGCGGCCACGTCGTGCATCCCCCGCGGCGCCCGCGGCGGCACCTGCCGCGGCCCCCTCGGCGACTGCGACGCCGGCCTCGTCTGCGGCACCTTCAACAACACCTGCGACACCCCCGCGGCCGTCGGCGAGTCGTGCCAGACCCGCGGCTGCGCCGCCGGCGCGGGCTGCGTCCTGCGCACGCCCATCGCCGACAGCCGCTGCGCCGCCCTCGGCTCGCAGGACGCGAACTGCCGCGCCGACGGCACCTGCGACGCCGGCCTCGCCTGCCGCCCGGTCAGCGGGCGCTCGATCTGCGTGCGCGAGACCGCCGCGGGCGCGACCTGCGACAGCACCTCGTACTGCGCGGGCGGCGGCGTCTGCGCCCCGAGCGCGACGGGCACCTCGGCCTGCGCCGCGCCCGGCGCCGAGGGCACCGGCTGCGGCTCGTCGGTCGGTCAGCCCACCCCCTGCGCCGCCGGCCTGCGCTGCATCGACCAGTTCTGCCGCCGCACCCGCGCCGCCACCGAGCCCTGCGAGAACGACCGCGGCTGCAACGCCGGCCTCGCCTGCATCGGCAACGTCTGCGTCGAGCCCACCGGCGCGCGCTGCACCCCGCGCGGCGACCGCTGCCCCGACGGCCAGCGCTGCATCAACCAGGCTTGCGTCGCCGTGGGCGCGGTCGGCGCGGCCTGCACCGGGTCGAACTGCGCCGCCGGCCTCACCTGCGCCTCGGACACGGCCCGCTGCGAGGTCGCGCCCCCGACGCTGGGCTGCGTCGACGACGCCGACTGCGCCCGCGGCACCGCCTGCCGCGTGCACGTCTGCGTGGTCGCCGGCCAGTGCCCGCAGCGCCCCGCCGTCGGCAACGTGATCTGCGACGAGGGCGCCCGCTGCGTGCCCACCTCCGCCACCGCCTACGCCTGCCGCCCCGTCGGGCACGACGGCGGGCCCTGCCGCGTCGGGGCGCCGGGCCCCTGCGACGCCGGCTTCCGCTGCCTGGGCGGGGTGTGCCTCGCGG
>JAQBQI010000609.1 GCA_028287085.1 Myxococcaceae bacterium | reverse complement strand
AGAGGGGACGCCTCGAATACAGATGAATTCTCCCTCTTGCTCCCCCTCTCCGGCAGAGCCCGAGCGCAGCGAGGGTCGAACGGAGAGGGGGCTGGGGGGTGAGGTCTCCCCGGCCTAGGGCGCCGGGGCCCGCCCTTCACTTCTCCGTCATCGTCTCGACGCCGTCCCACTCCGCCGGCACGCCCTCCGCGATGAGGGCGCGCAGTCGGTTGAGGAAATACAGCGGCAGCGGGTCGTCGGGCGCCGCCGCGAGGCAGTCGGCGAAGCCCGCCTGCGCGCCCGCGAAGTCGCGCGCGAAGAACGCGTCGACCGCCGCCTCGTGCACCGCCAGCGTGCGGCGCCGGGCCTCGCGCGCCCCCTCGCTCTCGGCGTCGATGACCTCGTAGAGCGTGAGCGGCTGCTCGCGGCCCTTCACCCGCACGCGGCCCACCCGGCGCGTCGCCACCCGCTGCGGCGCGCGCATCGCCGCGAGCGTCGCGTCGGAGATCAGCACCCGCACCTCGTAGCGCCGCGTGAGCCCCTCGACCCGCGCGGCCAGGTTGACCGCGTCGCCCACCACGCCGCACTTCAGCGAGCGCCCGCCGCCGATGGTGGCGAGCATCACGGTGCCGGTGTTGATGCCGATGCCGGTGCGCACCGGGCGCAGGCCGCGGCCGTCGCGCGCGAGGTTGAAGGCGTCGAGCGCGTGGTGCATCGCGACCGCCCCGGCGACGGCGTCGTCGGCGTTGGCGCGCGGCGCGTCGAAGAGCGCCATGATGCCGTCGCCCAGGTAGGTGTCGATGAAGCCGCCGTGGCCCTGGATCGCGGGCTCGGCCGTGGCGAAGTACGAGTTGATGAAGGTGAGAGCCTCGGCCGCGGGCAGCCGCTCGATCAGCGACGTGAAGCCGCGGATGTCGGAGAAGAACACCGACACCTCCTTGAGCGCGTGGTCGCCGATCTCGACCTCCACGATGTCCGAGCGGTTGAGGCTGCGGAGGAACTGGTAGGGCACGAAGCGGTCCTGCGCGGCGTGCAGGCGGGCGTTCTCGACCGAGATGGCCACCTGCGGGGCGAGCACTTCGAGCACGCGCACCCGCGCCTCGGTGAAGGCTCCCGCCGAGAGGTCGTTCTCGAAGTAGAGCACCCCCATGGCGCGCCCCTGGTGCTGCACCGGCGCGCAGAGCACCGAGCGCGGGCGCACCCGCTGCAGGTAGGGGTCGAGCGCCGAGTCGGGCGCGTCGGCGACGTCGTCGTGCACCTCCGCCGCCCCGCGCCGCCAGACGCGCCGCACGATCGTCGGCGGCACCCGCGCGCCGTCCTCGAAGGCGGCGCCGCCGAGCAGCTCGACCGCACCGGAGTCGGCCCGCCCCTCGGCCTCGATGGCCAGCACGCCGCGCGAGCGCAGCAGCAGCACGCCCTTCCGCGCGCCCACGTTCTCCAGGAGAATCCGCATCGCGCGCGTGAGCAGGCCCGCGAGCTCGACCTCCCCGGAGATCGCCTGCGAGGCCTTGAGCATCGTGTCGAGGTCGAGCGTCGCGCCCGGCAGCTCGGTGCTGCGCCCGAAGGTGTGCGGCGCCACCGACGAGCGGTCGGCCGGCGCCAGCAGCTCGCCGTGCAGGGCGTCGAGCTGCGCCACCTTCGCCGTCGCGCCCCAGCGCTGCCAGGCGAAGCGCGCGTCCTGGAGGTACGCCCGCGCGATGTGGCGCGACCCGCGCGCGAGGTGGAAGAGCCCCGCCCGCTCGCCCGCGAGGGCCTCGTCGTGCACGAAGCCGCCGGCCGCGGCGCGCGCGATCGCGTGGTCGTAGCGCTCGATCGTCGCCCCGACGTCCCCGTCGGCGCGCGCGAGCTCGGCGTCGAAGAGGGCGAGCAGGTGGCCGGCGTTGTGGTCCGACCGCTCGGCCGCGGTCTGCACCTGCGGGCGCCACTCGCGCACGGCCTCGATGCGGGCGGCGCGGGCGACGTCGTCGAGGCCGTCGAGCGACGACAGCTCGGCCACCGCGGCGAGCACCCGCATCGTGCACTGGTACCCGATGGCCAGCGCCCCGTCCTGGAACTCGAAGGCCAGCGCGGCGGCCTCCACCGCCCCGGCGTGGTCGCGGAAGATCACCCGCGCGTAGAGCATGCACACGGCCAGCACGAGGGCGCCCGCGCGGTAGGCCCTCGCGCGGTAGCCCGCCAGCGCGGTGGCCTCGTCGTACTCGGGGCCGACGAGGCGCGACGGGTCGGCCGACTCGCCGCGCAGCCCGCGGGTCAGCTGCGCGAACTGGATGGTCGTCTCGTGCGCCGCGAAGAGCTTGTGCTGGCGCATGAAGGCGAGGGCGCGCTCCTGCGCGGCGGCCTGCGCGTCGAGGGCGACGCCCGAGAGGAGGGCGTAGACCGACTGCAGCTCGAGCACCCAGCCGGCGTACTCGAGGTCGCCGACGTCCATGAGCGAGCGCGCGAGGTCGGAGGTCTCGCGGTGGATCTCGCGCGACGGCTCGGTCCACGCGCGCACGAAGTGGTTGACGACGTGGCGGGTGCGGCCGCCCGAGGCCGCGTCGGGCATGCGGTCGAGCAGGCGCAGCGCGAGGCGGCCGTACTCGTAGCCGAGCGCGAGGTGCCAGCCCGCGCAGAGGCTCAGCGCGAACACGCCGAAGCCGAAGCTCGACTCGCGCGAGAGCCCGCGGCCCGCCGTGCGGATCACCAGCTCGACGCTCAGCAGCGGCAGGAGGTTGGGCGTGGCGACGTAGCTGGCCGACGAGATGCCCACCATCATCCGGCGCGCGGCCTCCTCGACGGGGTCGCGGCACGGCGGCAGCGCCGCGAGGTCGGCGGTGGTGCGCGCGCCGATCACCGCGAGCGCCGCGCCGATGCCCGCGCGCACCTCCTCGACGGTGGGGTCGCGCGGCAGCGAGACGCCGACCTCCTCGAGCGCGCGCAGCGCCGCGGTGATGCCCTCGTGCAGCTCGCCCCGCGCGATCTGCGACTGGATCACCACCCACTCGGCGTCGAGGCGCTCGACCGCGCCGCCGGGGCGGGCGCGCAGCTCGTCGACGCGCGCGCGCATCAGGGCGAGGTCGCCCACGAGCCAGGCCGCCCGCGCGGCCATGAGGTAGAGCGAGCGGGCGAAGGCGGGGTTGCGGTCCCAGAGCTCGGGGCCGGCGAGGGCGGCGGCGGCCTCGAGCAGGCGGTGCGCCGGGGCGTACGCGGCGCTGAGCATCGCGCGGCGGCCCGCCTCGAAGTTGACCTCGACCACGGCGGCGCGCTCGGCCGGGTCGTCGACGAGCTCGACCGCGGCGTTGAAGTGCTCGGCCATGCGGAAGACGTCGGCCTCGTCGGCGCCGCGGCGGCGCATCGCGCGGGCGAGGGCGAGGCGGGTGCGGGCCGTCTCGTGCGCCGAGGCGAGCTCGCCGGCGGCCTGCTGGATGCGGTCGTGCACGAAGGCGAAGCCGAAGTCGCGCCCGACGGCCGCGGCGGCGTCCCAGTAGCCGTCGTCGAGGGGCACCACGAAGCGCCGCTCGATCGCGCCGTGCAGCGCCGCGAGCAGCTCGGCCGGGGCGATGCCCGTGACCTCGCCGAGCAGCGCGAGCTCGAAGCGGGTGCCGATCCACGCCGCGGCCGAGAGGCAGCGCCGGGCGTCGCCCGAGAGGCGCTCGAGGTCGCGGCGCAGGTAGGTCACCACGTTGTCGGTGACGGCGCGCTCGCGCACGGCGGCGAGGTCCCACCGCCACGCGAGCGCCGCGCGGTCGAAGCGCAGGACGTGGGCGTCGCCGAGCTCCTCGACGAGTCGGCGCAGGAAGAAGGGGTTGCCGCGGGTCTTCTCGTGCAGCACCGCCGCGAGCTCGCGCGTGGCCTCCGGGGCGACGTGCAGCGCGTGGCCCAGGATGCGCTCGCCGTCGGCGGGGCGCAGCGGCCCGAGGTGCAGCGCCTCGACCCGCGCGCCCGACGCGCGCAGCGCCTCGACGGTGGGCCCCAGCGCGTGGGCGGCGTCGACCTCGGTGTCGCGCCACGCGCCCACGAGCAGCAGGTGCCCGAGGTCGCGGTCGTCGAAGAGGGTCTCCAGGAGGTGCAGCGAGGGCAGGTCGGCCCATTGGAGGTCGTCGAGGAAGAGCACCACGGCGTGGCCGGGCTGCGCCACCGCGCCGATGACGCGCCGGAAGGTCTCCTGGAGGCGGCGCTCGGCCTCGGTGGGCCCGAGCTCCTCGGCCTCGGGCTGCGCGCCCAGCAGGGCCGCCGCGCCGGGCACGAGGTCGGTGAGCAGCCGGCCGTTGGGACCGACCGCCGCGAGGATGCGCGCCCGCCACGCGTCGACCGCGGCGTGGGTCTCGGAGAGGGCGTCGGTGAAGAAGCCGTCGAGGGCCTGCGCCACCGCGGCGAAGGGCACGTCGCGGGTGTACTGGTCGAACTTCCCCTGGAGCAGCCGCGCGCCCGCGACGGTGGCCGGCCGCTGGAGCTCGAAGACCAGCGAGGTCTTGCCGATGCCGGGCTCGCCCGAGACCAGCACCACGCCGCGCCCGCCGCGCTCGACCGCGTCGAAGGCCGCCGCGAGGCGGGCGAGCTCGCGCTCGCGGCCGAGGAGGTCTTGCGGAAACTCGGGGCGCGCGGAGAGGGCGCGGCCGACGAGGGTGACGACGCCGCGGTCGTCGGCTTCGAGGCAGCGGCGCAGGTCGAGCGCGACGCCCGCGGCGCTCTGGTAGCGCTCCTCGGGGCGCTTGCGCAGCAGGGTCATCACGAGCTCGGCCACGGGCGGCGGCACGCCGGGCGCGACCGACGCGAGCGGCGCGGGCTCGCGCGCGAGGTGGGCGTGCACGTACTCGAGCAGGTCGGCGCAGGCGAAGGGCGGGCGCCCGGCGAAGAGGGTGTAGAGCGTCGCGCCGAGGGCGTAGAGGTCGGCGCGGGCGTCGACGGCGCGGTTCATCCGGCCGGTCTGCTCGGGGGCGAGGTAGGCCGGCGTGCCCTCGAGCGAGGCCAGCGGGCGCGGGCTCGCCACGCCGCGGGTCACGCGCGTGGCGAGGCCGAAATCGATGAGCCACACCGACCCCGACGGCAGGTCGACCAGCACGTTGGTGGGGTTGATGTCGCGGTGGTGCACGTCGCGGGCGTGCGCCTGCTCGACGGCCTCGGCGAGGCGCAGCGCGACGGTGAGCGACTCGTCGAGGGTGAGGGTGCGCGCGGCGAGCAGGTCGGCGAGCGAGACGCCGGGCAGGCGCTCGGTGACGATCTGCGCGACGCCGTCGTGCAGCTCGAAGGCGACGGGCCGCGGGGCCCCGGCGCCGTCGAGCGTGACGAGCATGTCGTACTCGCGGCGGAAGCGCGCGAGCTCGCGGGGCTTGGGCCACGCCCCGCGCAGCTGCTTGATCACCACCGGCAGCCCGTCGGCGTCGCGGGTCGCGCGCGTCAGGCGGTTGTGCGGGCCTTCGTGCAGGACTTCAGCGTGCAGGTACACGGCGGTGCTCGGCTTCGGGGGAGGGAGGGAGGGGGGAAGGGGCGCGCGACGCTCAGACGTGGATGGACTGGGCGACCTTCGAGGGGGCGAGGTACGGGAACTTGAAGGCGCGGGCGGCGTCGCGCGCGAGCGTGGCCTGCTCGATGGCGTCGAGCTCGTCGCGGAAGGCCTTCATGAGCGGGACGACCCGGAGGTCGGGAAACTGCCCGAGGTCGTAGTGGCCCAGGTGGTTCGCGCGCAGGGTGAGCTGCGGCACGGTGAGGTCGAGCAGGCGGTTGGCGACCCCGATCGGCGCGAGGGCCGCGAGGAAGTCCTGCTCGGTGAGCGCGGCGCCCGGGGCGGGCGTCGGGGTCCAGCGCGCGGTGGGGTAGGTCTCGGGCCAGGCGTAGTGGTCGAAGCCCGAGTAGTTGACCGTCGCGTGCCCGACGGTGATCTCGAAGATCACCGTGGTCACGAGGTCGACGAGCTCGGCCACGGTGGCGAGCGGGCCCGGGTCGGCGAAGGGCCCGCCGTTCTTCACCGCCAGCGAGTCGTGCCAGGCGCGCAGCTCGGGGTCGCGCGCGAGGTCGGCGTCGCTCCGGTACCAGAGCCGGAGGTAGCCGTCGACCCAGCTTCGCAGCGCCTTGGCGACGGGCATGCCGTCGTCGCGGTAGGGGTACTGGGGCAGCGCGGCGACGTCGTCGACGCCGCGGCGGGCGAGGTCGACCCACGGCGACCGCTCGCGCAGAGGGCGGTCGCGCACGGACTTCACGGCGAGCCCGATGCACGCCTCGCGCGTCGGGGCCATGAGGTCGTCGAAGTAGCCGCCGGGGCCGAGCACGTCCCGCTTCAGGCCCTCGTTGGCGAAGGCGGTGCACTCGAAGTGTGGCCAGAGCAGCGCGTACAGCGGGTGGTTGGGCGCGAGGCTGCGCGCGGTGCACACCTGGAAGGCGGCGGCGAAGGCGTGCACCCCGGTGTGCACGACCGACCCGGCCCAGATGGCGTCGGCCACCTGGAGGTCGAGCTTGGCGTGGCGCCAGTGCTCGCCGTCGGCGGGCGTCACGACCGGCGAGCCCGGCCGCCCCTGGACGGCCACCGCGCGGAAGCGCCCGTCGAGCGCGCGCACGAAGAGCCCGGACGCGGCGTCGAAGTGGCGCTCGTGGCCCTGGGTCTGGCCCCGCGCGAGGTCGCGGATTTCGTTGAGGTCGAGGACGAAGAGGCGCCGCTCGGCGCGCGCCCGCGCGAGCGAGTCGCCGGGGTCGCCGAGCGCGGCGAAGTGGGCTTCGGTGACGGGGAAGTTCGGGTCGGGCTCGGCCTGGCGGCGCAGGCGCGCGGCGTTGGGCCCCGCGAGGCGCTGCCACGCGAAGAAGTCGTCGTCCGCGGCCCACGGGCGGGTCGCCGGCTGCGGAAACCCCGGCGCCAGGAAGAGGGCCGCGTAGTCGTCGCGCGCCGCCACCGGGATCATGCTGCCCGCCGTCACCCGCTGCTGCTGGAGCTTGTCCTTCGAGTTTTGCTTCGTGGGCAGCGGGTCGGCCTCCGACCACGCGCGCTGCATGCGCGGGTCTTCGCTCGCCAGCTTGTGGGTGACCACGAGGGCGTCCATCGCGGGGAGGATCTGCGCCATCCACTTCGCCGACGGACCGTCCTTGGCCTTGGCGTCGGCTAGCGGGAGACCGTCCTGGTTCGGGTCGAACTGCCAGCGCTCGCGCGCGGCGGCGAGCGCGCCCGATCGCTCCATGGCGTCGGTGTCGTCGAGGGGAAGCGAGAGGGAGAGGGGCATTGTTGGGGGGCTCCGGAGGGGTTCAGATGATGATCGAGGCGGGCACGAGCGAGGGGAGGAGGTACGGGTACGACAGCGGGCGGCCGGCCTCGCGGCGCTGGATGTCGTCCTCGAGCGCGGCGAGGCGCGCGCGGTAGCCGGCGAGGGGCGCCGCCACGCGCGGGTCGGCGAAGGGCGCGTAGCCCCCGAGCGGCTTCAGCCGTATCGCCGACAGCTGGAACACCGTGTAGACCTGCAGCACCGTCACGTCGGCGGGCGGCAGCGCCGCGAGCAGGGCGGCCTCGGCGTCGGGCGTGTCGAGGGTCGGCGGCGGCGCGTAGAGCCCCGCGGGGATGCCCGGCACGTAGCCCATGAAGGGGTACTGCGGGAAGTTGACGGCGGCGTGCTGCACCGACCCGGTGAAGATCGCGAGCGTGACCAGCGCCGCGAGGGCGTCGACCGAGCGCACCGCGGGCACGCCCCGCAATCGGCCGCCGTCGCGCGCGCCGAGCTCGGCCACGAAGCCCTGCACCTCGCGGTCGGCGGCGACCGCGGCGTCGTCGCGGTAATACACCCGCAGGTAATCGCCCACCCAGCGGAGCAGCGCGTCCCAGTGGGGCGGGGCGTCGTCGCGGTAGGGGCACTGCGGCAGCGCGTCGGCGTCGTCGAGGCCCAGGGCGCGCAGGCGCGAGCGGGGGTCGGCGGCGCCGAGGTCGAGCGTCGCGACGGCCTCGGCCACGAGCGCGCGGGTCGCGGCGATGGGCTGCGGCATGAGCTGGTCGAGCGTGCCGCCGTCGGCGATGAGGCTGTTGCGCGCGGTGTGGTTGATGAAGTGGGTGTGCTCGAAGTGCGGGTCGAGCAGGGCCGTGAGCGGGTGCGCCGGCGCGAGGTTGCGGCCCGCGGCGAGGGCGAAGGCCTCGACGACGAGGTGGGTGCGCCCGAGGTGCTCGACGGCCTCGTGCAGGCTGCCTTCGCCCAACGAGAGGAAGAGCTGCGCGAGCCGCCAGCGCCAGCCGTCGGCGGGGGTGAAGATCGGCGCCGCGGCGGAGGGCGCCTGCGCGCACTGGATGGCCACGGGCAGCAGCGCGGCCGAGCGGTCGAGCGGGCGCACGAAGAGGCCCATCGCGGCGGCGGTGTACTTCTGCCGCCCGTTGTTCTGCGTGGTGGCGACGCCGTCGAGGGCCTTGCAGTCGGAGAGGAAGAGCCGCCCCTCGCCGAGGGCGCGCGCGAGCGAGTCGCCGGGGTTGGCGTCGCCGAGGGCGCGGCGGAAGTGCTCCTCGCGCACCGGGAAGTGGTCGGGCAGGCGGTCGTCGCGCAGGCGCTCGAGGGCGAAGGGGTTGGGCCCGCCGAGGCGCTGCCAGCCGAAGAGGGCGTCGCGCTGCTCGGGGCGCGCGCGGAGGTGCTGCACCAGGGGGATGGCCTCGAGGCCGTCGGGGAAGTCGGCGTAGGAGAGCAGCGACGCGGCGGCGTCGGGCTCGGTGGCGGCGGCGGCCCTGGTGGTGGCGTCCCAGAAGTCCCTGGCGGCGTCGAGGGCGGTCATCGCGGCGTAGAGCCCGACCCTGAGGGGGCGGGGCTCGCTCGCGTCGCGGTAGCCCATCACGCGCTGCCCGACGTGGTGGCGCGAGACGGCGGCGTTGGAGTCGCCGATGCGCAGCAGGTAATCGGGGCCCGGCTTGTCGGCGAGCCGCAGCTCCTTCAAGCACGCGGTGCCCACCGGCGAGGAGTAGTCGTACTCGCGCTCGCCGCGGTGAAAGGCCACCAGCTCGGCGCGAATCCGGGGGAACTCGTCGTCCTGCGGCAGCGTTGGTACGGTCATGCCTCGACCCTCCGAAAAGGAGCCTCACGGAGACGGTTCCGCGATCCCGGCGCGACGATACTCGCTCGCCCGCGGGGGTGTACAGCGCGGCCGCTCAGCGCGGCGCGTCGAGGGGACCCTCCATCAACTCCTCCAGCGGCGCCGCGTCGTCGCCCAGCTCGAGCGCGACCAGGTGCTGGCAGGCCACCCGCTCGAGGAGCGCCAGCGGGTGCCGCCCCGCCAGCGCCACCGTGCGCCCGCCCGGCACCTCCACCTGCTCGCCCGCGAAGACCACCCGCGCGGGCGGGTACTTCTGGTGCGCCTCGAACTCCGTCGGCAGCGGCGGCGCGAGCGCGGGGCTCTCCCACTGCTTGTCCGAGAGGGCCGACGCCCGGGTCAGCATCCGCAGCTCGATCGTCGAGCGCTGCGAGCCCTCGCGCCAGACGTGCACGCCCGCCTCCAGCGCCAGCAGCACCGCCGCGTTGGCGCCGTCGACCGTCAGCAGCACCGCCCAGGCGGCGCGCTCCTCCTCGGCGCGCAGCGCGTCGAGGGCGAAGCGCAGCGGGCGCGGCGGCCCCCACCGGCGGTCGGCCGGCCAGTCGTCCTCGCGCGTCGCGGCCATGCCCTGGAGGTGCGCGTCGACCCGCCAGCCGCGCGCCTGGGCGCAGGCCTCGAGGGCCTCCAGCCAGCGCTCGAGCCCGCGCGTGTCGTCGATCTCCGAGGCCAGCAGCGTCACCTCGCCGCGGCCCGCCACCGACGACAGCATCGCCAGCGCCAGCGCCGCCTCGAAGCGCCCGAACACCGCCAGCGTGTCGGCGCGCAGCTCCCTGGCGCCCTCGCGGTCGAGCGCGGCCTCCACGGTGAGCTCCTCGAGGGCCCAGAGCTCGCGCTGCAGGGCCGTGAGCGCGGCCCAGTGGGTGTCGAGCAGGTGGTGCTCGCGCTGCAGCGCCGTCACCTCGGCGCCGCGGTCGTGCGTCGACGTACCACCGCCGCGGGCGCGGTAGGAGAGCTGCGCGCCGAGGTGCTCGAGCTGGCTGCGGATGCCGTCGACCCGCGGCAATTGCAGGGCGGCGTCGACCCAGCGGCGGTGGGCCGCGACGAACTCCTGGAGGTGGGCGGCCTCGGCCTGCGCCCGCGGCGGGGCGAGGTAGAGCTCGAAGCGCAGCCCCCCGACGGTCTCCTCGACGCGCGCGCCCGTCGGGAGCGTGGGCTCGGGGACCTCGGTCGGCAGCGAGACGCGCACGGAGTTGAGGGCGCCGCCGAGGTTGAGCACCTCGTCGACGACGCGGGCGAGGGGGGAGACGAGGTGGTCCTCGACGTGGCGGCGCATGGCGCGGGCGCCGTAGCGGGGCGAGTAGCCCTCGGCGGCGAGGCGGTCGAGGGCCGCGTCGGTGACGGCGAGGGTCGACCCGGCGGCCCGCAGCCCGCGGCGCTGCCCGAGCTTCGCCACGGCCATGGCGGCCACGGCGCGCACCTCCGCGGGCCCGAGCGCGTCGAAGGGCACGACCCGGTCGAGGCGGTTGATGAACTCCGGCCGGAAGGTGCGCTCGACCGCGCGGAGGTAGTGCGCGGCGAGGTCGAGCGGCGCCGCGGAGATGCCCACCGGGTCGCGCGCGCCGGTCGCGCCGAGGTTGCTGGTCATCACGATGATGGCGTTGTGGAAGTACGCCGTGCGCCCCTGCCCGTCGGTGAGCCGCCCCTCGCCGAGCACCTGCAGCAGCAGGTCGAAGACCGCGGGGTGGGCCTTCTCGACCTCGTCGAGCAGCAGCACCCCGAAGGGCTGCTCGCGGATGCGCCGGGTGAGCAGCCCCTCGGCCCCGCGCACGCCCCGGATGAGCCGGTCGGCCGCCTCGAGGTCGGTGTACTCGCTCATGTCGAAGCGGATCATCCGCTCGTCGCCGCCGTAGAGCAGGTGGGCGGTGGCGCGGGCGAGCTCGGTCTTGCCGACGCCGGTCGGGCCGACGAAGAGCAGGCACGCGAGGGGGCGGCCGCCGCGCTGCATCCCGGCCTTCACGACGCCGAGGGTCTGGGCGACGGCGCGCACCGCGCCGAGCTGCCCCACGAGGCGCTTCTGGAGCGACGCGGTGACCTCCTCGACGCGCATCGCGAGGTCGTCGCGCAGGATGAACGCGGGGATGCCGCTCTGGCGCGAGAAGGCCCGCTGCACGAGCTCGCGGTCGATCGCGGGCTCGTCGGGGCGGGCGAGGTCGCGCTCGCTCTCGATCACGGCGCGCAGCTCGTCGAGCAGGCGGAAGGCCTTCCCCGGGAAGGCGTCGTAGGCCATGTAGCGGGCGGCGAGCTCGACGACGGTGGCGGCCCCGTCGGGGCCGAGCGGCGCGCGGTCGGGGCGCGTGCGGGCCTCGAGGGCGCCGCGCTCGCGCAGGGCGTCGAGGGTCTGCTCGGCGGTGAGCGCGTCGAGGCGCACCCGGGTGAAGTTGCCGAGGAAGCCGCCGTGGTGGCGCTCGGCGCCGTCGACGAGGTCGTCGCGCAGCTCGCCCACGACGCGCACGCGGCCCTCTTCCAGCGCGGGGCGCAGCGCGGCGGGGAGGTTGACGCCGCCGGAGGGGCGGTCGGTGAGCAGCTCGCCGAGGTTGTCGAAGACGAGCACGGCGTCGAGCAGCTCGGCCGCGTCGAGGAGCTTCTTGAGCCGCGCCTCCCACTGCCCGAGCCCGCTCATCCCCGCGAGCAGCTGCGCCCCGCTCGTCAGGAACACCGCCGCCGGCCGCTGCTCGGCCTTGCGCTGGGCGATCCACGCGCGGAGCAGCACCGACTTGCCGACGAGCGACGGGCCGGTGAGCAGCACCGACTGCCGCTGGGCGCCGTCGAGCAGCGCCGCGAGCGTGCGCAGGGCGTCGTCGCGGTGCGAGACCGAGACCGGCGCGTCCTGCTCGTGGAGGGCGGTCGCGACCGAGCGCAGCACCTCGAGGGCGGCGGCGCGCTCCTCGGCGCGGGCGACGTCGTTGGCCCGCGCGCCCCCGGCGCCGTGGCGCCGCTCGACGACGAGGTCGACGCCCACGAGCTCGTAGCGGAGCGCGGGGAAGAGGTCGAGGCGGCGGGCGGGGGAGAGCTCCCAGGCGTCGACGAGGCGGGCGACCTCGGCGCCGACGGTCTCGGCCAGCGACTCCCCGGCGGCGACGTGCACCACGGTGCCGAGGGGCGCGACGAGCACCCACGCGCGCGCCCCCTCGGGCAGCACCACGCACGCGACGCCCACCACGACAGGGTCGCGGAAGCGCCGCGGGAGGTCCTCGCGCGAGACGGCCACGGGCACGAGCTCGACGCGGGCGTCGGGGTTCTCGACGAAGCGGGCGACCACCGCGGGGGGCTGCGCGCGCAGCCACTCGGCGAGGAAGAGCTGCGCCTCGAGGGCGGCGTCGGCGTCCTCGTGCACGAGGGCGTGCCGCGGGTCGGCCACGGGGATCATCAGCGCGCGCCCGCTGGGCAGGCCGACGCGCAGCAGCTGGGCACGGAGCGGAATGGCGGTGGGGTTCATCGGTGGTCTCGGCGGCGGTCGCGGAGGGTATATGGTTGGCGTGATGGCGTACTGCAGAGCGTGCGGCGACGAGCACCCGCCGGAATTCAGCCACTGCCCCCGGGCCGACGCGTCGACCCGCGAGGGCCCCTGCGGCGGGTCCATCGGGGCCTACGACGTCGAGCGCTTCCTCGGCGGCGGGGGCATGGGCTCGGTCTACCGCGCCACGCGGCGCGCCGACGGCGAGCTCGTGGCGCTCAAGCTGCTGCGGGCCGCGCAGCCCGACCACGACGACGCGCTCGAGCGCTTCGTGCGCGAGGCCAACGCGTCGCGCAGCATCCGCTCGCCCCACGTCGTCGCGACCTACGAGTGCGGCCTCGAGCGCGACGGCACGGCCTACCTCGCGATGGAGATGCTGGAGGGCCGCGCGCTGCACGCGCTGCTCGCCGCCGAGGGGGCCCTCGCGCCGGCGCGCGCGGTGCGCATCGCCACCGAGGTGCTCGAGGGGCTGCGGGTCGCCCACGCCCACGGGGTGGTGCACCGCGACATGAAGCCGGGCAACGTGTTCTTGCGGCGGCTGTCGGGGGGAGGGGAGTCGGCGGTGGTGCTCGATTTCGGCACCAGCAAGCTGCTCTTCGAGCAGCGCAGCTCGCCGCTCACGCCCGCGGGCACCACCCTCGGCACGCCCTATTACATGGCCCCCGAGCAGGTCTTCACGCCCGCGCTCATCGACCACCGCGTCGACCTCTACGGCACCGCGGTGATGCTCTATGAGATGCTCAGCGGCGCGCTGCCCTTCGAGGGCACCACCATCCCGGAGATCTTGATGAAGGCGTGCAGCGGCGCGCCGGTGCCGCTGGCCGAGCGGGCGCCGGGGCTGCCGCCCGCGCTGCTCGAGGTCGTCGCGAAGGGCATGAGCCGCGGCGCCGACGCCCGCTACCAGCGCGCCGAGGAGTTCATGGCCGCGCTCGACGGGCTGCGCCTCGACGCGAGCGGCCCGCGCTCGGTGCGCCCGCCCGCGGGCGAAGACGCCGCCGAGCCCGACACGGTGCGCATCTCGCGGCCGGTCTGACGGGGCTCACCGCGTCCGCGTCACCGGCATCATCCGCCCGCTGCCGAAGGATCGCCCGCTCAGCTTGAGCACCACGCCGCCTTGCCAGCGCTTGTGCTCCGCCATGCGCACCGATCGTTCGGTCGACGTACGGTCGTCCCCCGACCAGCCTTCGACGGCTTCGCCCTGCACCAGCGCCTCGACCCGCGGCGCCACCACCGGGTAGTCGAAGGGGTCCACCTGCCCCTCGCGCAGCTCGGCGCTCGGCGGCCGCGCCAGCACGTACGGCGGGATCACCCCGCGCCCCGCGTCGTACCAGCGCGCGAGGGCGTAGACCTCCGGCTTGGTGAGGTCGCCGATGACCGCGAGCGTGCCCGCGAGGTCGCCGTGCAGGGTGCCGTAGCCCAGCGCGAGCTCGGTCTTGTTGCTGGTGTTGAGCAGCATGCCCCCGGTGCGGTTGATCGCCGCGAGCAGCACCATCGCCCGCACCCGCGCCTGCACGTTCTCGTGGGTGGTGTCGCCCGCGCGCGCGGCCCCGAGCCCGTCGAGCCACGGGCCCAGCGCGCGCGACGCCTCGCCCGCCAGCGCCTCCACCGGGAAGACCTCCACCGCGATGCCCAGCGCCGCCCCGAGGGCCAGCGCGTCGGCGGTCGAGCGCGGGTCGTTGAAGCGCGTCGGCATCGCGACGCCGAGCACGTTGGCGCCGCCGAGGGCCTCCCTCGCGACGCACGCGACGAGGGCCGAGTCGACGCCGCCCGAGAGCCCGAGCACGGCGCGGCGCACGCCGTTCTTGCGGGCGAAATCGCGCACGCCCGTGACGAGCGCGCCGAAGCCCAGGGCCTCGCGCGGGGGCGGCGCCGGGGCGGGATCGGCGGGGGCGTCGAGGTCGAAGGTCTCGACGGCCTCTTCGAAGAAGGGGAGGCGGTGCGTGACGCGGCCCGTGGCGTCGGTGACGAAGCTGCCGCCGTCGAAGACGAGCTCGTCCTGGCCGCCGACCAGGTTGGCGTAGGCCACCGGGACGCCCTGCCGGGCGGCGTGGGCGACGCGGAGATCGTACGCGTCCCAACGAAAAGGCGAGGCGGCCGCGCAGGCGAGCACCCGCGCCCCCGCCGCCACGAGCTCGGCGCCGGGTTGGACGGGGTAGCCGAGGTCCCAGAGGTCCTCGCAGACGAGGGCGCCGACGCCGTCGTGGAGGGCGGTGCCCCCGGCGCCCGCGACGAACCACCGCGGCTCGTGGAAGACGTCGTACGCCGGCAAGAGTCGTTTGTGCACCGTGCCGACGACCCTGCCCCCGCGCACGACGGCGAGGGCGTTGTAGAGCCCCGGGTGGCCGGGCGTGCGGGCGGGCGCGCGGACGACCGTGCCGACGTAGGCGGTGAGGTCGTGGGGCGATCGTTCGACGACCGTACGAAGCGCCGCGGCGGCGTCGTCGACGAAGCCGTCGTCGAGCAGCAGGTCGCGCGGCGGGGCGCCGGTGAGCACGAGCTCGGGGGTGAGCGCGTGGTCGGCCCCCTGGGCGCGGGCGGCGCGCAGCGCGTCGACGACCATGGCGGCGTTGCGGGCGAGGTCGCCGACGCGCGGGTTGAGCTGGGCGAGGGCGAGGCGCATGGCGCTGGCATTGTGGACGATGGGCCCCCGCAGTGGGGGCTTCGTCTTGACGCGCCGTTGCCCGGGCGGCGATGTCTGCGCCCATGTCGCTCCGACGCAACGCCTGGTGGGCCGTGGTTCTCGTCGCCGGTTGTCACGCGGCGGTGCCGCTGCTGCCCGGCGCCGACGCCTCCTCCGACGCCGCCGTCGTCGATGCGCCACCCGCCAGCGACCAGCCACCCGTCGTCGATGCGCCACCCGCCAGCGACCAGCCACCCGCCGTCGACGTGCCACCCGCCAGCGACCAGCCACCCGCCGTCGATGTTCCGTCCATGGTCGATGCGCCCGCCGTGGTCGATGTCCCGCCCGCGATTGACGTGCCGCCCGCGATCGACGTGCCGCCCGTCGTCGACGTGCCGCCCGCGATCGACGTCCCGCCCGCCGTCGATGGCCTGTCGGTGCTCCGGCGCAGCGCGATCGGCGTCTTCCGCCCGAGCGACCGCACCTGGACCCTCGACTTGAACCACAACGACCGCTTCGACGGCTGCGGCGTCGACCGCTGCCTGCCGTCCTTCACGGCCGCCGGCGACGTGCCCGTCGTCGGCGACTGGAGCGGCTCGGGCCGCACCGCCATCGGCACCTACCGCTCGAGCGACCGCACCTTCACCCTCGACCTCAACAACAACGGCACCTTCGACGGCTGCTCCGTCGACCGCTGCATCGCCGGCTTCGGCACGGTCGGCGACCAGGCCCTCGCGGGCGACTGGGGGGGCCGCGGGCGCGGCGCGATCGGCGTGTATCACCGCCCTCAGCGGTCGTTCGGGCTCGACCTCGACGGCGACGGCTTCTTCACCGACTGCGCTGTCGACCGCTGCGTCGAGGGCTACGGCGAGAGCGGCGACACCGCCGTCGTCGGCGACTGGAGCGGCGCCGGGCGCACCGCCGTCGGCGTCTTCCGCCCCGCCGACCGCACCTGGACGCTGGACCTCAACAACAACGGCCGCTTCGACGGCTGCGCCGTCGACCGGTGCACCGGCGCCTTCGGCCTCGCGGGCGACCGCCCCGTCGTCGGCGACTGGGGCGCCAGCGGCCGCAGCGGCATCGGGATCTTCCGCCCCTCCACCCTCGGTTGGGTGCTCGACGCCAACGACAACGGCGCCTACGACGGCTGCACCGTCGACCGCTGCGTCGACACCTTCGGCACCGCGGGCGACGTCCCCCTCGCGGGCAACTGGTAGCCCGCCGCCCCCGACGCGGGGCCCGCGCGTCGTCGCGCTGGCCCGGGCGCGCCGATCAGGGCACAACAGCAGCAATGGACGCGAAGGTCGCGGAAGAGAGCCTGCGGCGCTGGCTCGCCGGCGAGAGCCCCCAGGAGTGCGCCTGCGGCGGCACGCTCGTCGTGCGGATGGTCTCGCGCACCGGCCGCCCGCGCGGGGCGGTCGCGTGCAACCGCTGCCGCGAGGCCCTCGAGGCGGGCGCCCCGTGGCACGCGGCGACGAGCGCGGCGTGGCGCCCGGCGATGGGCATCCCGGTGCGCTGCCCCGACGACCACGTATTGGTCACCTTCGAAGAGGCCGCCGATGCGGGAATGTCACGGCGTATGATCTACTCCTGCCCGTGGTGCGGCGGATCGACGCGCCCCCCGATCACCCGATGAACCCCACCGAGCACAACGAAACCCGCCTGGAGCTGGCCGAGGCCATGCCCCACATCGTGTGGACCCAGCGGCCCGACGGCCGGGTCACCTACTTCAACCGCCGGTGGACCGAGTACACCGGCCGCACCCTCGCCGAGGCGCTCGCCGAGGGCGCCGCCGACGCGGTGCACCCCGACGACCGGCCCGAGCTCCGGCGGCTCTTCGCCGAGGCGCGCGCGGGCGAGGCCGCCGCCGAGGCGACGTACCGCCTGCGCCGCGGCTCCGACGGGTCGTACCGCTGGCACC
>JAQBQI010000030.1 GCA_028287085.1 Myxococcaceae bacterium | reverse complement strand
CGTGACGAGGCCCGTCGCCTCGGGGGCCGGGGCGGGCGCGCCGCCGCCGGGCCCGCGCAGCAGGTGCATCACGAGGAGCACGGCGAGCACGCCCATCGGGTAGGCCATCGAGTAGCCCACGACGGGGTCGGTCAGGCGCGCCGAGGCGTCCGCCCGCAGCGCCTCGACGACGCTGGCGAGGGCGGGGGTGTTGGTGACCGATCCCGCGAAGAGTCCGGCGATGGTGGGGCCGTTGAGGTGCAGCGCGCGCCCGAGGCCCGCGGTGACGGCGGCGGCGACGAGGAGGCCCGCGAGCACCACGGCGCCGGTGCGCAGGGCGGCGCGGCCGAGGGAGGCGAAGAAGGCCGGGCCGCCCGCGACGCCGACGCTGTAGACGAAGAGCACGAGGCCGAGCTGCGGCACGATGTCGGGCAGCGCGAGGGCGGGGTCGAGGGCGGAGAGGGCGAGGCCGACGAAGAGCACCGCCGCGACGCCGAGCGCGAAGCCGCGCACGCGCAGGCTGCCGAGCAGCGAGCCGAGCGCGCCGACCACGAAGAGCAGCAGCAGCGGCTGCTCGCGCAGGAGCGTGGACATGGCGGCACCCTACCCGATGGGCGCGGGGCGATGGGGTCTACGGGAGGGGACCGCGGTGGGGGGCGGGGGCGCGCCCGAGGGCGGCGGCCTCCTCGTCCGCCGCGGCTGATTGCGAGTCGGGCGCCCCGTCGACTGTGCGATTCGTGCACAGTGATGTGCACTCGATGTCCAGATGGATCTACCGTATTTTCCAGCAGATTCATTCATGCAACGCCAGCTTGACGGATATCCTCTCCGTCGGTGGACAAGCCCCCTCGTCGCGCCCCGCTGCTCTCGATGCTCGGCCTCGCGCTCGCCTCGTGCGCGCTGGAGAACCCCGCGGTGCGCCTCGGGACGGCGCCCGACGGCCAGGTCGCCGACGCGCTCGTGGCCGACGTCGTCGACGCGCCGACCGACCGCGGCTTCACCGACGTCGCCGACGCGACCTCCGACGCTGCGCCCGACGTCTCCGACGCTGCGCCCGACGCCTCCGACGTGGTCGACGCCTCCGACGTGGTCGACGCCTCCGACGCTCCCGATGTCGTCGACGTCCCCGATGTCGTCGACGCTCCCGATGTCGTCGACGCTCCCGATGTCGTCGACGCTCCCGATGTCCCCGACGCTCCCGATGTCGTCGACGCTCCCGATGTCCCCGACGCTCCCGATGTCCCCGATGTCCCCGACGTCCCCGATGTCCCCGATGTCCCCGATGTCGTCGCGCCCGACGGGCCGGTGATCCTCGACACCGGCCGCCTCGACACCGGCGCGGCCTACGACACCGGAGCGCTCGACACGGGCATGGTCGTCACCGGTCCGGTCGGCGGCGCGTGCGGCGGCAGCGGCGAGGCCTGCTGCAACAACGGCCGCTGCGACACCGACCGCGTCTGCACCGCGCGGGTGGCCGCCACGCCGATCTGCCTCGCCTGCGGCGGCAACGGGCAGCCCTGCTGCGACTTCGGCCGCTGCGACCCCGGCGCCGCCTGCACCCCGCAGGTCGGGGCCTCCCCCCTCTGCCTGAGCTGCGGCGGCAACGGCCAGGCTTGCTGCAACGGCGGCGCGTGCCCGGGCGACCGCGTGTGCACCGCGCGCGTCGCGGCCTACCCCGTGTGCTTCGACTGCGGCGGCAACGGCCAGCCCTGCTGCGCGTACGGGCGCTGCGACCCCGGGCGCGCGTGCGTCGAGCTCCCCGGCGCTCCGCCCCTCTGCCGCGACTGCGGCGGCAACGGCCAGCCCTGCTGCGCCCTCGGCCAGTGCGACGCCACCCGCACCTGCCTGCCCCAGCTCGGAACCATCCCGGCCTGCCGCGACTGCGGCGGCAACGGCCAGCCCTGCTGCGGCGGCGCCACCTGCGACGCCTCGCGCCGCTGCGTGCAGGGCCCCGGCGAGCTCTACCCCTACTGCCGCTGAGCCGCGGGCACGGCCTCGCCGACCTTCGCCGTCACCGCCAGCGCCGCGACCATGAACACCGCCGCGAGCAGCACCGCGATGCCCGGCATGTGGGCGTCGGCGATCGACCACGCGAAGACCGTCGTGAACAGCCCCGGGCCGATGAGCCCCGTCACGCCCATGATGCTCGACGTCGCGCCCTGCAATTGCCCCTGCTCGTTGCCCTCCACCTTGCGCGTCATCAGCCCCATCACCCCCGGCTGGATCAGGCCCGTGAGCGCGAAGACGGGCAGTCCCATCCAGTAGGCGAGCGGGGTCGGGGCGAAGCCGTAGATCGCGAAGCCCAGCGCCCCCGCGGCGAGCCCCACCCGCAGCGCGCCGCGCTCGCCGAGGCGCCTCACGGCGGGGCCCACGAGGCGCGTCTGCACCACGATGCTCGCGACGCCGGTGGCCGCGAGGCTCACGCCGACGTCGCGCGGCGACCAGTGGTAGCGGTAGCCCGTGTAGAGCACGAAGATGCTCGGCAGCACGTTGTGCGCGAGCTGGTACAGGAACACCACCGCCCCCAGCGTGGGCAGTCCCTCGTACTTGGCGAGCAGCTTCATCGCGCCGAAGGGGTTGGCCTTCGCCCAGCGGAAGGCCGTGCGGCGCTCGGGCGGCAGCGACTCGGGGAGCACGAAGAGGCCGTAGAGCCCGTTGGCGAGCGCGAGGCCCGCGGCGCACCAGAACGGGAGCCGCGGGGAGAGGTCGCCGAGCAGGCCGCCGAGGGCGGGGCCGAGCACGAAGCCCACGCCGAAGGCCGCGCCGATGACACCGAAGGACTGCGCGCGCTTCTCCGGCGGCGTGACGTCGGCGATGTACGCGCCGGCGGTCGAGAAGCTGGCCGCGGTGATGCCCGAGAGGATGCGCCCGAGCCAGAGCCACCCGAGGCTGGGCGCGAGGGCCATGAGCACGTAGTCGAGCCCGAGGCCGAAGACCGAGATCAGGATGACGGGCCGCCGCCCGAAGCGGTCGGAGACCACGCCGAGCACCGGGGAGAAGACGAACTGCATCAGGGCCCACGAGGTGCCGAAGAGGCCCACCCAGCGCGAGGCCGACGCGGTGTCGCCGCCGACGAAGCTCTTCACGAGGTTGGGCAGCACCGGGATGATCAGCCCGAGGCTCATCACGTCGAGCAGCGCGGTCACGAAGATGAATCCGATGGCGGCGCGCCGGGCGGCGGGGGCGGTGGTGGTCACGGCGACGCGATCGCACCGACCGGGCGGCGGGCGCAAGTTCGCGGTGCGCCCGCGTTGTCAGCGCCCGCACGGTGAGTACGATCGGCCGCGATGGACCCCTCGTTGGCGCTCCTGGCGCAGCTCTTCGACAGCCTCCCGCTGGGCGTGGTGGTGCTCGACGCCGCCGGGCGGGTGGTCATCTACAACCGCGCCGAGGAGCGCCTGGCCAACCGGCAGCGCGCGCGGGTCGTCGGCCGCGACTTCTTCGTCGAGGTCGCGCCGTGCATGAACGTGAGCCGCCTCGCGGGCGAGTTTCGCAAGAACATCGGCCGCCGCCCGCTCGACGTCGACCTCGAGTTCTCCTTCCCCTTCATGTCGCTCGACGAGCCGCGCGACGTGCGGCTGAAGATGAGCTCCTTCGACGTGGCCGCCGCGTCCTATGGCGTGCTGATGGTCGAGGACATCTCCGCCAAGCGCTCGGTCGAGCGCATGAAGGAGACCCTGCAAGACCTCCTCATCCACGACCTCAAGAACCCGCTCTCGGCGATCCTCGCCAACCTCGGCTACCTCGACCGGCTCGGCGGCATCCGCGACAACCACGACGCCGTCGAGGCCATCTCCGACAGCGTGCAGGCCGCGCGTCGCCTCCAGGCGATGCTGCTCAACCTGCTCGACATCTCGCGCCTCGAGACCAACTCCCTCCCCCTCGCGCGCGCCCTCGTCGACCTCGACGCGATGCTCGCCGCCGCCGTCGAGGAGAACGCCGCCCTCGCCCGCATGCACGGCTCGGCGCTCGCGCTCGGCCCGGCGTGCGGACTGCGCGCGTCGGTCGACCCCGCGGTGCTGCGCCGCGCGCTCGGCAACCTGATCGAGAACGCCGTGCGCCACGCCCCGCACGTGACCGTCGCCGGGCGGCGCGAGCGCGGCGCCGTCGTGCTCGAGGTCGCCGACGACGGCCCCGGGGTCCCCGCGGGCATGCGCGACACCATCTTCGAGAAGTACACGCAGGTGCAGGCCGACGGCCGCGCGACCGCCTCCTACAACCGCGGCCTGGGCCTCACCTTCGTGCGCCTCGCGGCCCACGCCCACGGCGGCGACGCCTCCGTCGACTGCCCCGCGGGCGGCGGCTCGGCCTTCCGCATCGCGCTGCCCCCGCCGGCGCCCTGACCGGGGCCTCAGCCCAGCCGCGCCGTCCCGTGCGAGAGCACGGCGTCGCCGCGCTCCCTCGTCGAGGTGCGGAACCACACCCGCTCGCCCTCGCGCCACACCTCGGTGCGCAGCGTGTCGCCCGGCCAGACGGGCTTGGTGAAGCGCGCGGTCACCTCGCGCAGCCGGGTGGCGTCGCCGCCCGCGACGCCCTTCGCGACGGCGCGCATCCCGAAGCCGTAGGTGCAGAGCCCGTGCAGGATGGGCCTGCCCTCGAAGCGCGCGACCAGCGGAAACTCGGGGTCGGCGTGCAGGGGGTTGAGGTCGCCCATGAGCCGGTAGAGCAGCGCCTGCTCGGGGCGGGTGGTCTCCTCGACGACGGCGTCGGGCTCGCGCGCCGGCGCCCCGCCCTCGCGCGCCGGCGGACCTTCCCCGCCGAAGCCCCCCGCGTTGAGCACGAGGATGCCCCACTCGGTGTCGAAGAGGTGCTCGCCCTCGGCGGTGCGGCTGCGGGTGGTGATGACCACCTGGGCCATCTTCTTCATGTCGTAGACCGCGGCCACGGTGGCGGTGGTGTGCAGCGTCGCGGCGGGCGGGATGGGCCGCGCGAGCGACACCTTCTGGTGGCCGTGCACGACGCTGTCGAAGGAGATGTCCGAGCGCGCCATGACGGCCATGAGGGCGTCGTAGGCGGGCACCACGGCGAAGGTCGGAAACACCTTCGGACCGCGGCCCTCGTAGAGGTAGTCGAGCTCCGCGGCGGTGGCGCCGATGCCGAGCGCGTAGAGCGCGGCGCGCTGCGCGTCGTAGGTGAAGGTCAGCGGGTCGGTGGTCGTGCCGATGATGGCGGGGGTGGCTGGCATTGGGGAGGCGGAGACTATCAGTCGACGCCGTGCCGGAGGTCGGCGAGAACGTCGCGCTCGCTCAGGGCGCAGAGCCCGCCCTCGTCCTGGGCGCGCACCACGGCGGCGACCCGCGGCGGGGCGCCCGCGAGGACGTCGTCGAAGAAGTCCGCGAGCTCGCCCCAGAGCGCCGCCCCCGTCGCCGGGCGGAAGAACCCGAAGTGCCCGATCGCCGCCACGCCCAGCGCCGCCGGCGAGACCCGCCGGTGCAGCACCGGCGCGCCCCCGAAGCGCCCGAGCAGCGCCTCGACCGCCCGGCGCGGGGCGTAGACGTCGTCGGTGAAGCTGTACGCCAGCACCGGCGCCCGCACCCTCGCGAAGCGGGCCGCCGCCCCCGGAACATACCCCACCAGGTAATCTGGGTGCTCGCACCAGCGCGCCCACTCGGTGGCGACGCCGGCGGGCAGGTCGTGGGTGAGGCCCATCCAGCCGGGCAGCCAGCCGACCGCCGCCGTCACCAGCGGGATCGCCTTCCACCACGCCGCGAGCGCGAGGCCGTGCGCGGCGGGCCAGTGGCGCCGCGACCCGAGCTGCGCGCCCACGGTGACGACCGCGTCGACCTCGCCGAGGGCGTCGCACACGCCGAGGGCCTGCCCCCCGAAGGAGTGCCCCACGAGAAAGACCGGCTGCCCGGGGTGTTCGCGCTTGATCCACGCGAGGGCGGCGCCCGCGTCGAGGGTGGCCCAGTCGGTCATGGTCGAGCGGTCGCCGCGCAGCGAGGCGGGGCGCGACCCGCCGACGCCGCGGTAGTCGAAGCTCACGACGCGCAGTCCGCGGGCCGCGAGGTGCGCCGCGAAGCGGTCGTAGAAGGCCCGCGGGACGGCCGTCGCCCCGAGGATGAGCACGCTGCCGCGGGCCCCGCCGGCGGGCTCGTGCACGGCGGCGGCGAGCGCGACGCGGTCGTCGGTGCGGAGCGTGAACGGGGCGCCCTGGGTGCTCGCGACGCGGTGGTTCATGCCCCGGTTCGTAGGGTGCGCGGGCGCGGGCGTCGCGCGGTGATTGCGCAGTCCGCCCCTGCGCGATCGCAGCGGCGCGGGGCCCGCCGCGATCGGGTACCGTGCCGTCGCGATGATCGCGTGGGACGACCTCCAGCACTTCCTGGCCGTGCACCGCGAGGGGACGCTCGCCCGCGCGGGGGTGCGCCTCGGCATCGACCCGACGACGGTGGGTCGGCGGCTGGCGGCCCTCGAGGCCACGGTGGGCGCGCGCCTCTTCGACCGCACGCCGGGCGGCTACGCGATCACGCCCGCGGGCCGCGACCTCCTGCCGCGCGCCGAGCGCATCGAGGCCGAGGCGCTGGCGCTGGAGCGCGAGCTGACGGGCCGCGACGAGCGCCTCGCGGGGGTGGTGCGGGTGTCGGTGACCGAGATGCTGGCGACGCGCTTCATCGCGCCGCACCTGGGCCGCTTCAGCGAGCGCCACCCCGAGATCGTGCTGTCGCTCGAGTGCACCAACCGGGTGGTCTCGCTGGCGCGGCGCGAGGCCGACGTGGCGCTGCGCCTGGCGCGCCCGGTCGAGGAGAACCTCATCGCGCGCAAGCTCTCGCGCATCGAGCTGGCGCTCTACGCCTCGCCCCGCTACCTGGCGCGCCACGGCGAGCCGGCCGCGCCCGACGAGAGCCTGCGGGGCCACCGGGTGCTGCTCTTCGACGACACGCCGGCCTTCGCCGTCGAAAACCGCTGGTTCGCGCCGCGCATCGACGGCGCCGCGGTGGCGCTGCGCTCCGACTCGGTGAGCTCGATCTACTCGGCGGCGGCGGGGGCCGTGGGGCTCGCGCTACTGCCGCGCGCCGTGGCCGACCTCGACCCGCTGCTGGCGCGCGTGGCGACGAGCAGCTCCCCCGAGCCGCGGGTGATCTGGCAGATGGTGCACCGCGACCTCGCGCAGACGCCGCGGGTGCGCGTCGTGTACGACTTCCTCGCGAAGCTCCTCGGCGGGCCGCGACCCCCGAAGCGCTGACGCCCGGCGCGGTCGTGCTTGTGGCGTTTGCGCGATTGGCCTACCGATAGGGACCGATGACGAACACGCGCTCCGCGCTCGCGCTCTGCCTCCTCGGCGCCGCCGGATGCACCGAGACCTGGGCGGTTCTCGAAGACGGCGGCGAGGCACCCGTCGACGTGCGGGTCGTCGTCGACCGGGGCGCTCCCCCGGACGCGCCCCGCCCCGCCGAC
>JAQBQI010000554.1 GCA_028287085.1 Myxococcaceae bacterium | reverse complement strand
CCCGCGAGCGCGCCGTAGAGGGCGTTGCGGGCCGCCGGGGCGACCTCGATGGCGGTCGAGACGGAGGACGCCGAGGGCGACGGGTGCGCCGCGTGCGACGACGAGCCGGGGAGCAGCGAGGCGACGTCGCTGACGACGCCGGTGACCGCGTGGCGCTTGCGGTCGAGCGCGTCGAGGGCCCGCACCAGCCGCCGCACGATCATGTCGCGCTTGCGGGTGACGAACTCGTGGTGGACCGTGCTGTCGCGTTTTACTTCGATGGTCATGCGAGGTTCTCCTTGATCTGTTGCATGTCGGAGCGGACCCGCGCGCGGGTCTCCTCCATGGGGTTCTTGGGCAGCGAGCTGTAGCCGTAGGCCGCGGCGCCGGCCGCGATGAGCGCGAAGCCGCCGCCGACCGCCGCCGCGATGGGGGCGGTGCCGCCGAGCGCGAGCACCAGCGCCACCGCGAAGAGCGCGAGCGCGACCGTCGCCATCACGAGCGCCACGCCGAACGCGATCGCCCCGCGCAGCGCCTCCTTCGCCTGCTTCTTCGCCTCGTCGGTCGCGAGCTCGACCTCGAGCTTCACCAGCTCGCGGACGTCGCCGAGGGCCTCCTTCAGCAGCTCCGAGAGCGGAGCGTCGTCGATCTTCGCTGGGTCCATCATGGTCCTCCCGTTGGCCGCCTCTGCGCGGGCGACCTCGCGCTCCTGCTCCGCCCCGTCGATGATCCGCGGCGCGCCCGTCACCTCGCGCTCCAGCCGCCGGATCATCCGCTCCACCATCGCCCACTCCTCGAAGGACACGTCCGTGGCGCGCAGCTCGTCGTGGATCTCGCGCACCCGCGTGCCCAGCATCGCGCCCGGCGTGGTGCCCTCGCGCTCGTGCCGGGCGAGCACCTCCCAGATGCGCTGCACCTGCTCCTGGAGCTTCTGCGCGGGCTTCGTCTCGACCACGTAGGCGTGCTGGTCGAGCCGCGTGGCCATCAGCGCCGCCCGCACGTGCGCGACCTTCCGCGCGTCGCCGCGCAGCACCAGGTCGGCCGGGTAGAGGTAGGCCTCGACGCCCTCGGCCCGCACCCGCTGCGGGTTCTCCGCGACCATCGGCGTCACCACGCCCCGCGCGAAGAACTTCAGCGCCCGCGTGGCGATGGACATCCAGCCCGGCACCGGGCCGACCTCCGGCGTGAGGTCGGCGCCGACGAAGGCCTCGGCGAGCGCGCGCAGGGTCGCGTCGTAGCCGTCATTGCGGGGCTGCACGTAGGCGTGCTCCTCGCTCCACCCGCGGGCCATCGTTGCGACCTTGAGCACCGGCACCGTCAGCGCCGTCACGATGAAGGACGACGCGTAGCCCAGCGTCAGGGGGTAGCCGCCCAGCACGGTGCGCAGCGCCGAGCCGCGCGTCTGGCGGGCGGGCGCGACCCAGCGCGTGATCGCCCCGACGATGAGCGGCGCCGTGAGGGCGAGCGCGATCCACACGACGCGCAGCACCGTGGCGCCGAGCCAGCGCTCCAGCGGCAGGAAGGCCAGGGCCCACGCGGCGGCGGCGGGCACGAAGGTGCCGAGCACGAAGAGGGGCCAGAGCACTGAGAGGGCCAGCGCGACCGAGAGGGCGGTCTGCTTGGCGGACGACTGGCGCCCGAAGAGGGCGGTGACCGACCAGCCGAACAGCGCCTGGACGAGGTCACCGACCTTCTTGGAGAGCAGGCTGAGGATGGCAGAGAGAAAGGCCACGGTGCACCTTGGCGACGGCCCTCAGGCGTGTCGCGGGCTCGGGATGGTGTTTCGCTTCGCCCCACGACCGCCGCGCGTCGGCTTCGGCTGGAGGACCTCGTCGATCATTCCGGCGACGGCTTCGCCCTTCAGGCGCTCGTGGAGGAGGTCGGTGAGCTCCTTCGACCAGGGCTTGCCCTCGGCCGCGCGGATGGCCTCGGCGAACATCACCGCCGAGGCGGCGTTGCGCTCGCTCTCGGCCTGGACGCGCCGGCCCTTGAAGATCAGCCGCGCCACCCAGGCGCCCAGCGCCAGCGCGAGCGAGCCCGCGATGATGGCGACGAGGCGCATCACGGTCACCCCGTCCTCGGTCAGGCTCGAGATGCGCGACAGGAACGACGTCCGACCCGTGCGCTCCTGCTGGTGCTGGAGCTGCGTCATGGCGTCGTTGCTGCCGAGCACGACCTCGCGCGCGAGCGAGCGCGACGCCGCGCCGAGGGCGTTGGCCGTCTGCTCGTTGAGCAGCGCCGTGCGGATCGACGGCACCAGGTCGCGCGAGATGCCCTCCGCCATGGCGCGGCTCGCCGACTCCACGGTGGCGCGGGTGAGGCCCCCGGCGACGCGCTCGAGGTCGCGCTGGTAGCCCTCGCTCAGCGCCTCGCGCATCGTGGTGGCGACGGTCTCGCGCATCATCGCGGCGATGACCGGGGCCATGTCGCGGCGCATGCCCTGGGCCATGCTGCGGATGAGCGCCCGGGTCATCACCTCCATGTAGCGGGTCGACATGGCCTCGATGCGCGCGATGCGCTCGGGCTCGGTCAGCGCCTCCATCGTGCCGTCGGCGATCTCGCCGGCCAGACCGCGCGCGGCCTGGTGCATCTCCGGGCTCGACAGGAGCTGCACCATCAGCCGCTGGTTCTCGTCGTCGTTGAGCGCGCGCAGGGTGGAGTTGATGGCCGCGGGCGGCGACACCGTCGCGATGTCGCGCGCCATGCCCCGCGGGGTCAACGCGCACCCGAGGCCGGTCACGACCCAGGCGACGGCGGCCATTCGACGGAGGAGCGAGTTCATCTCGAAGCCGCCCTTCGCACACACGGTGCCAGAGGCGCCGCCCGCGAAAAGCGGAGAACCAGGAGCGGAGGGCCCTGTGGCGGGAAGCCCCAGGGTCTGAGGCGCTTGCGCTCACCTGTGGCGCAGGTGGAGGGCTCCGTCGCGCGATCGCGGGCTGCACCGCGTGGCACGCCTGCTGCGATGGGCGCCCACCGATCTCTCTCAGCAAGGAGCCTTCGATGATCAAGTCCCTCTCGCTCGTTCTCGCCTCGCTTGGCGCGCTCTCCCTCGGCTGCGCGAGCACGCCCGCGCCGGAGCCCGTCGTCGCCAGAACCGAAGCCCGCGAGCGTCCGCGCGCGCCGACGCCGCAGCCCCAGCGCATCGCGTCGAACTCGCAGTGCAACGACTGGGAGGTCTTCTTCGACACCGGATCGGCCGCCATCACCGAGCCCGCCCGCGCCGTCCTCGGCGGCCTCGCGGAGTGCATCCAGCGCGGCGACGTGCGCGACGTCTCCATCGTCGGCAGCGCCGACCCGCGCGGCGCCGCGCCCGAGAACCTCCAGCTCGGACAGCAGCGCGCCGAGGCGATCCGCGCGGTGCTCGTGGCGCGCGGCTGCGACCCGTCGGTGGTGCGCACCGCCAGCGTCGGCGAGGCCCGCGCCTCGGGCGACCCGCAGACCTTCGCGAGCGAGCGCCACGCCAGCGTGCGCACGCGCGATCAGGTCCGGTAGCGCACCCCCGTCAGCCCGCCGTCGTCGCGCCCAGCGCGAAGCCCAGCCCCGCCCCCTCGACCGCCGCCGTCGCGTAGTCCGACGAGGTCATCCATTCGCGCAGCGCCGGGTCGATGGGCGCGCACATCGTCATCGGCTGCCAGCGCCAGGGCGCGCCGTCGAGGGTCACCGCCCCGCGCGCGACCGCCCACGAGGCGTCGCGCCGGCTGAGCCCGCGCGTCGCCCGCCGCAGCGCCAGAAACACCCCTTCGTCCCGCGGGTCGAGCGGCCGGAACCACGGGTGGTACGTGCTCGCCAGGTGGTAGTGCGCCGGGACGCCCACCACGCCCGCGAGGCGCAGCGCCACCGCGGCCCCGAGCGCCATGTCGATGACCGCGCGCAGCAGACCGAGGCCGGGGCGCTCCTGGCCGGGCAGCGGGGTCGTGAGGTGCGCGTCGGGGTTCTCGATGGCGAGCCAGCCGATCTCGAAGACCTCGCTGCCCGGCGCGAGCTCGACCCCGCCGAGCGACGCGACGTGGCGGCGCGCCGCGGTGATCTCCCCGAGCCGCCGCGCCGGCTCGCCGTCGTAGACCCGCAGCGTGTGCTCGAAGGGGTCGGCCAGCTCAAGCTCGACGCCCACGCGCCCGAAGCCCATCGCCTCGAGCCGCGCCAGCAGGCCGTGGGCGCGCATC
>JAQBQI010000539.1 GCA_028287085.1 Myxococcaceae bacterium | reverse complement strand
GGGTCGGGCCTGCCCGCGCGGAAGATCATCGTCGCGCTGCGCAACTCGCGGCGGGTCTCGCAGGCCTTCTTCCTGCTCCTGTTCTTGTTCCTGCTGGTGCGAACGGAGTTCAGGGGGAGCTTCAGCGGGAGCGCCACGGTGCGCATGCCCTATCCCGTCGAGGGCTTCCTCCTCGCCGATCCCTTCATCGCGCTGATGACCTTCCTGTCGTCGCACACCGTCTATCGCGCGCTCTGGTGGAGCGTCGGAATGGTGGCGATCACGGTCGTCTTCGGGCGCGTGTTCTGCGGCTGGATCTGCCCCTTCGGCACGCTGCACCACTTCACGGCGTGGCTGTTTCCCAACCCGAAGAGCGGCACCGGGGGGGGGCGGCGCGTGCGCGCCAACATGACCCACCCCTACCAGAACGCGAAGTACTACCTCCTCGGCGCCTTCCTCGTCGCCGCCGTGTGCGGCAGCGCCATCGGCGGACTCTTCGACCCGATCTGCATCTGCGTGCGGGCCATCGGGCTCGCCGTGCTCCCCGCGGTCAGCTACGTCACCGGCCGCGGGCTCGACCACGTCTCGCAGACCAACGTGCACGCGCTCCAGCAGGGCAGCGACGCCGCCCGCGACGCCCTCGTCGCGACCGTGCTGCAGCCGCGGCAGTACTTCTTCCACCAGACCTGGGTCATCGGAGGGCTGCTCTTCGCGGTGCTCCTCGCCAATCGGTGGATTCCGCGGTTCTGGTGCCGTGCCCTGTGCCCGCTCGGCGCGACCCTCGGACTCATCGCGCGCAATGCCCTCTTCGGGATGGAGAAGGATCACTCGAAGTGCACCGACTGCAACCTCTGCCTCGTCGACTGCCAGGGAGCCGATAGCCCGCAGGGCGGCGTGAAGTGGAAGCAGGACGAGTGTCACATGTGCCTGAACTGCGAGACCGCGTGCCCCGAGGACGTGATCAAGTTCAGGTTTCTGCCCAACCGGCGGAGCGCGACGCTCACGCAGGACGCGATGGACCGCCGGAAGGTGCTCGTCGCCGCGGCCGCCGGCGCCGCGGTGCTGCCCCTCGCGCGCGCCAGCGACACGATCGACAGCAACTACTACGACCGGCTCATCCGGCCGCCCGGCTCGGTGCCCGAGAAGGACTTCATGGAGCGCTGCATCCGCTGCGCGGAGTGCATGAAGGTCTGTCCCAACAACGCACTTCATCCCGCCTTCCTCGAGAGCGGAATCGAGGGTTTCTGGACGCCGATCCTCATTCCGCGAATCGGGTATTGCGAGCCGACCTGCGTGCTCTGCGGCCAGGTGTGCCCCACCGGCGCGATCCAGAAGATCAACGAGGACCAGAAGCTCGGCAACCCCGTGCGGCACATCGAGCCGATCAAGATCGGGACGGCGTTCTACGACCACGGGCGCTGCCTGCCGTGGTCGATGGCGACGCCGTGCATCGTCTGCGAGGAGTTCTGCCCGACCTCGCCGAAGTCGATCTGGGTCGAGGAGATCGACGTGCCCGACCGCAACGGCCACATGGTCCACGTGCAGCGGCCGCACGTCGACCCGCAGCTCTGCATCGGCTGCGGCGCCTGCGAGAAGGTCTGCCCGGTGCAGGACCGCCCCGCCGTCTACGTGACCTCCGTGGGCGAGTCGCGCAGCCGCACCAACGTCATCCTGCTCGAGAGCAGCAACTACAACCGCCCCTGAGCGGTCGCGAGTTCGCCGCGCCCCACCGGCCGCTCGTGCTAGAGCGCCCGACCATGTCAGGACAGGTTCCCCGAGAGTCGCTGCGCGGTGATGCCCGACTTCGAGCCGCGGAGGTGCTCACCCGCACCGAGGCCGACGGGGCCTTCGCCGCCGCCGCCCTCGACGCCGCCCTCACCCGCTCGCCCAGCCTCGTCGCCCGCGACCGCGGCCTCGCCACCGAGCTCGTCTACGGCGCCCTGCGCACGATGAGCGTGCTCGACGCCGAGCTCGCGCGCTTCTCCAAGAACGGCGCGAAGTCGATCGAGCAGCTCGACCCGTGGGCGCGCAGCGTGCTCCGCGTCGCGGTGTACCAGGTGCTCGCGCTCGACCGCATCCCGCCCTCCGCCGCCGTCGACGCCGCCGTCGACGCGCTCAAGCGCTGGCGCTCCAAGGGCCTCGCGGGCTTCGCCAACGCCGTGCTCCGGCGCATCGCCGACGAGCGCCCCGACCCCCTCCCCGCCGACCGCAAGATCACCCTCGCCCTGCGGGCGATCCCCGTCGCGGTGCGCGTGCGCATCGGGTCGCTGCTCGGGCAGGAGGCCGTCGAGTCGGTGCTGCGCGCCGCGCTCGAGCGCAGCGCGACCTCGTCGGTGCGGGTCAACCCGCTGCGCATCGATCGCGCGGCGCTGATGGAGCGGCTGCTGCGCGAGCGGGCCGGCGCCGTCGTGAGCGCGGGCAAGCGCTCGGAGCTCGCCGTCTCCGTCGAGCACGCGGGCGACCTCAGCTACACCGCCGCCTGGAAGGAGGGGCTCTTCGACATCCAGGAGGAGGGCGCGCAGGTGGTGGCCTTGATGGCCGGCGCGCGGCCCGGGATGGCCGTGCTCGACCTCTGCGCCGGCCGCGGCGGCAAGAGCGCCGTGCTCGCCACGCAGATGGGCGGGCGCGGGACGCTGCACGCCGTCGACCTGCACCCGGCCAAGCTCGAGACCCTGCGGGCCAACCTCGCGCGGCTCGGGCTCACCGAGCACCTCGCGCTGCAGACCTTCGCGGTCGACCTCACGGTGGGCGACGGCGACCTCGCGGTCGCGGCCCCCCCGGGCGGGTACGACGTCGTGATGGTCGACGCGCCGTGCTCCGGACTCGGCACCCTCGCCCACCGGCCCGACCTCATGCTCCGGCTGCGCAGCGCGTCGGCGTGGCGGGCGCTGACGGAGATCCAGACGGTGGTGCTCGAGCGCGCGGCGCGGTGGGTGCGCCCCGGCGGCGTGCTCCTCTACGCGGTGTGCACCCTGACCGCCGAGGAGGGCGACGGGCCGGTCGACGCGCTGCTCGCCGCCCGCCCCGGGTGGGCCGCGGCGCACGAGCGCACGGTGCTGCGCCCCGACGTCGACGGCACCGACGGCTTCGTGATCCACCGCATCGTGCGCGCGGGCGGCGACGCGCCGTAGGAGCGCCCGCCGCGCGCTCTGTTAGCATCAGCGCCGTGTCGGACGACGCCTCCCTCTTCGAAGCGCGCGACCCCTTCCTCGGGAGGGTGATGGCGGGCAAGTACCTCATCGACGGCTTTCTCGGGGCGGGCGCGATGGGCCGCGTCTACCGCGCGACGCAGCGGCCCCTCGACAAGGTCGTCGCGGTGAAGGTGCTGCACGCGAACCTCGGCGCCGACCAGTCGACGCTCCAGCGCTTTCTGCGCGAGGCGAAGGCGGCCAGCCGCTTCGATCACCCCAACTCGGTGGCGGTGTTCGACTTCGGCATCGAGCCCGATGGCACCGCGTTCATCGTCATGGAGTACCTGCGCGGCGAGAGCCTCGACGACCTCATCCAGCGCGAGGGGATGCTCAGCGCGCCCCGCTGCGTCGCGATCATGTCGCAGGTGCTCGCGGCCCTCTCCGAAGCGCACGAGTCGGGCATCGTGCACCGCGACGTCAAGCCGGAGAACATCATGCTCGTGTCGCGCGGCGGCGAGGACGTCGTCGGCGAGACCGTGAAGGTCGCCGACTTCGGCATCGCCAAGATGCTCGACGACGACGGCGATCCGAGGGCCGCGGCGAAGCTGACGGCCACGGGCATCACGCCCGGCTCGCCCGCGTACATGTCCCCGGAGCAGGCGCAGGCGAAGCCCGTCGACGGGCGCAGCGACCTCTACCAGTGCGGCGTGATCCTCTACGAGATGATCACGGGCCACATCCCCTTCCTCGCCGACAACGCGATCGGGGTGATCATGCTGCACATCACCGAGCCGGCGCCGTCGGCCCGCCTGCGCAACCCCCGCTGCCCCGAGGCCCTCGACGCCATCATCGCCAAGGCGATGGCGAAGGACCCCGAGCGTCGCTTCTCCAACGCGCGCGCGATGCGGCAGGCGCTCAAACTCGTCGCTCCCGATCAGGTCACCCCGACGGCCAAGATCGAGACGCGCAGCACGCCGAAGCCGCTGCTGCTGCCCGCGAGGGCGCCCGCGCCCGACGTCGCCGCCACCGCCGTTGACGTGGTGGCTCCAGCCGCCATCCCTGGCGCTCCGCGGGCCCGCTCGCGTTGGGTCATGGCCGCCGCGCTGGGCGGTGCCGCGGTCGGCCTCGCTGCCTTCGTGGTCTGGCGGATGCCGCGTGCTTCGTCGGTTCCAACGACCGCGCCGCCGGTCGTCGTCGAAGCGACGCCGGTGGCGGTCGACGCGGGGGCGGGCGCGGTGGTGCCGCCGTTCGCGCCGGTCGTGGTGCCGGCGCCCGCCGTCGATGCGGCCCTCGCCGCTGCGGAGGCGCCTCCCGTCCTGCGGGAGGAGCGCACCTCGGCGCGCGAGCGGCGGGGCTCCGCCGGGCGTCCGGTCGGCGCGACCCCGGCGGTCGAAGCGACGCCCGTCGTCGAGCCGGTTGCGGTCGCCCCGCCGGCGCCCGTCGTCGCGCCG
>JAQBQI010000534.1 GCA_028287085.1 Myxococcaceae bacterium | reverse complement strand
CGGCGCCACGCGGCCTCCGCCTCGCGGGCCAGCATCGCGCCCACGACCCCGGCGCCGGTCTCGAGGTGGAAGGCCCCCGCGAGCTCGAGCGCCAGGGCCTCCTCGTGCGCGAAGCCGCTCGCCCGCGCGGCCGCGATGGCGCGCTCGTACAGGTCGCGGGCCCCGGCGGCGTCGCCGGTCGAGCGGGCGACCTCGGCCTCCAGCAGCAGGCGCTTGTGCTCGTAGTTGGCGGGCGAGTGCGCGGCCCACTTGCGCAGCTGCGCGGCGACCTTGCGGGCCGGCCCGAGGAGCGCGGCGCGGGGCGAGCGCCGGTGGGCCGCGAGGCGGGCGAGCGCGGCGTTGAAGCGCAGCACCGGGTCGAGGGGCATCGAGGTGAGGGCCTCGAGGTGCCGCTCGGCCTCGACGGCGCACGCGAGGGCCTCGTCGACGCGCCCGAACATCGTCGCGAGCTGGAGCCGGTACGTGTGCAAGAAGGCCAGCTCGGACTTGTCGGGCGTGCGCGCGAGCCGCTCCCCCTCGACGGCCTCGTCGTAGTGCGGGCCGCGCAGGCGCCAGGGCTGCGCGTCGGCGCCGCGCAGGTTGGCGGTCACCTGCCGCAGCAGGCGCGCCAGGTGGTGGGCGCCGTCGTCGCGGCGCACCAGCTCGGCGTAGCGGTCGAGCTCGGCGTCGACGACGGGGAGCGCGGCGCCGGCCGCGAACATCCACTGCGCGAGGTACGACGCCGCGCTGGCGGCCTCGAAGAGACGGCCCGTCGCCAGGCCGAGCTCGGAGGCCTCGACGAGCGGCGCGAAGGAGCGCGACAGCGGCTCCTTCCAGTGGCGGACGAACATCTCGAAGACCGAGCGGGCGCTGCCGCGGTAGCGGTCGTCGCCGAAGCGGTCGGCGAGGCGGAGGGTCATCTGGCCGAAGCGGTAGCCGCCGTCGAGGTCGCCGAGCACGCCGCAGAGGGTGAGCGCGTAGCCGCCGTACCCGAACGACGACACCGGCAGGCACCCGTGGCGCACCGACAGCAGCACGATGCGCAGGATCAACAGCGGGAACAGCTTGCTGCCCGTGCGGAAGGCCGCGGGCGACATGCGCTCCATGAGGTAGAGCGCGGCCACCATCGAGGGGTCGGTCATCGCCGGCGCGTGGGCGAGGCCCTCGACGCTCCGGCCCACGAGCGCGAGCTTGGCCTGCCCGAGCGCCAGCGCCACGTGGCCCATCGTCGGCGCCGCGGGGAAGACCACCCCGTGGCCCGCGAGGGCGGCGAGGCCGATCTTCACCACGTCCTCGAGCGAGTCGCGCGCGGCGGCGGCCTTGAGCCGGCTCTCGTCGGCGCGCACCCGGTCGAGGGCGGTGCGCGCGTGCGCCACCACCGCCCGCGCGGCCTCGTCGACGCCCGCGTGGTCGCCGTTCATGAACGACGCCTCGGCCAGCGAGCTGTGGATCTCGAGCGCGGCGGCGTACTCGCGCCGCCACGCGTCGGGCGGCAGCAGCCCGCGCGCCACCACCAGGTACTGCGCCGCCTGCCCGAAGGCCGCCGAGCGCATCGAGGCCTTCGCCGCGCGGAGGTTGTACCCGCGCAGCGCGTCGCGCTCGGCGGGGTCGGTCACGCGCTCGATCGCCACGTCGAGCTGGTTGACGACGTCGAAGATGCGGTCGTCGAGGTCCTCCGGGCGGGTGCGCTCGACGAGCAGGCGGCCGAGGCGGTGGTGGGCCGCCACGCGGGCCTCGGGGTCGAGCAGCGAGTAGGCCGACTGCTGCACCCGGTCGTGGGCGAAGCGCAGCCCCGCGCGCGCGAAGTCCCGGTCGCCGGACGCGGCGCCCACCACGGCGCGGGCGTCCTCCAGCGGCACCAGCAGCCCCTGGTCGATCGCCGGCATGAGGTCGGCCGCCACCGCCGCCGGGTCGCGCCCGCACAGCACCGCGAGCGTCTCCAGGTCGAAGCGGTTGCCCACGCACGCCGCGAACTGGAGCGCCGTGCGGGTCGCGTCGCCGAGCCGGCGCATGCGCTCGGCGAGCAGCTCGACGACGTTGCTCGGGAGGCCGAGGGCCTCGATGGCGGCGACGTCCCAGGTCCAGCGGCGCGCGCCGGGGTGGTAGGCGAGGGCCCGGCGCTCGTGGAGCACCCGCAGCACCTCGCCCACCGCGAAGGGGTTGCCCTGGGTCTTCTCGAACACCAGCGCGCCGAGCGCGGAGACCTCCCCCGCGGCCGCGCCGAGCGCGTCGGCCAGGAGGCGCTGCAGGTCGGGCGCCGCGAGCCCCTCGACGGTGACCCGGCGCACCGCGGCCCCGTCGCGCTCCAGGCGCTCGGCCATGCCGAAGACCGGGTGCGCGGGGTCGACCTCGTTGTCGCGGTACGCGCCCACCACGAGCAGGCCCGCGGTGGCGCGGTCGGCGACGAGCTGCTCGATCAGCTTGAAGGTCGCGCCGTCGACCCACTGCAGGTCGTCGAGGAAGAGCACCACGGGGTGCTCGGGCCGGCAGACGGCCCGCACGAACGACCGCGCCAGGTGCAGGAAGCGGTTGCGCGCCTCCTCGTCGGTCACCCGGGGGGGCTCGGCGAGCGGGCCGAGCAGCAGCTCGAGGTTGGGCACCATCGGCGTGAGCACGCCGCCGAGGCCGCCGACGGCGTCGGTCACGCGGGCGCGCCACTCGACCAGCCGCCCCTCGCCCTCGGAGAGCAGCGCCTCGACGAGGGCGCGCATCGCCTGGCCCAGGGCGTAGTAGGGCGCCGCCCGCTGGAGCTCGTCGCCCTTGCCGTCGAGGAAGTACCCGCGCCGCTCGGCGACGGCCCGCTGCACCTCGCGCACGAGCGCCGACTTGCCCACGCCGGAGAAGCCGCCGACCAGGGTCAGCCGGGGCGGGCCGTCGGCGGCGGCGCGGAAGTCCTCGACGAGGCCGTCGCGCTCGCGCTCGCGGCCGTAGAGGCGCTGCGGGAGGCAGAAGCGGCCCGCGGTGTCGGCGTGCGAGAGCGGGAAGTCCTCGACCTCGTCGCCCAGGCGCAGGGCGGCGGCGCAGCGCGCGAGGTCGCGGGCGACGGCGTGCGCGGACTGGTACCGCTCGTCGGCGTCCTTCGCGAGCAGGCGCAGCACGATGGCGGCGAGCACCTCGGGGACGGCGGGGTTGAGGTCGCGCGGCGACGGGGGCGTGCGGGCGATGTGCGAGTGCACGAGCTCCGCGGGGTCGGCGGTGGTGAACGGGGGGCGGCCGGTGAAGAGCTCGAAGAGCGTCGCGCCCAGGGAGTAGAGGTCGGAGCGGTGGTCGACGCCGCGGTTCATGCGGCCGGTCTGCTCGGGCGAGATGTACGCGAGGGTGCCCTCCAGCAGCTCGGGCTCGCGCACGCCGGGGCTCTCCCGGGAGAGGGCGGTGGCGATGCCGAAGTCGATGAGCTTGAGCGCCCCGGTGGCCGGGTTGATCACCACGTTGGAGGGGTTGAC
>JAQBQI010000479.1 GCA_028287085.1 Myxococcaceae bacterium | reverse complement strand
CCTCCTCGCGCGCCGGCCGGAAGAACTCCTGCACCGTGGCGCCCACCGCGCGCTGCCCCGCCGCGCGGTCGGCCGGGGCCTGCGCCGCGAGCTCGGCGGTCAGCGTCGCGAGCGTGTAGGTCGTCTGCGACCGCAGCCGCGCCAGCAGCGCCGCGACCCGCGACGAGGGCTCGACGCGCATCGACTCCAGCAGCGTCATCACGCCGACCTGGAGCGCGCGCTCGTCCTCCACGGGCGGGCACAGCTCGGTGAGCCGCACCGCCCCGCGGCCGTCGACCTCCACGCCCGCCGGGTCGAGCGCCGCGGCCTCGTCGAGCATCGCCTCGACCGCGAGCCGCGCGATCGTCAGCGCGACCTCCGCGGGCATCGTCGCGCCGCGGCCCGCCATCGCCCGCGCCAGGTCGTCGAGCGCCACCGCGCGGCTCACCGCGACCCCCGTTTTCCGTAGCCACGCGTGTGCACCAGCATCGGGGCGGGAGGCTACGCGCCGGGGCGGGCGGCGGTCCATCGCGGCGCGCCCGCGGCGGCAATCCGCCCCGGGGCACAGGTCGCCGGAAGGGCCTGTTTCCGAGCGTTTCATGACGACTCTGCGGGCCCACCACCGGACCGGTGGTTTGGCGTTCGCCTGCACCCCGGGCAAGCGAAAGCCCACTGATGTTCATCAAGGGCGTGACGAGCGAGCACCCGCGCCCGCGATCGTCGGCCTCGCCCGCCGGGGAGCATCGGTCCACGTCCGCAGTCCCCGGCCTCGCCCGCCGGGGAGCAACCACGGACCTCCGCAGTCCCCGGCCTCGCCCGCCGGGGAGCATCCGTCCACGCCCGCAGTCCCCGGCCTCGCCCGAAGGGGAGCACCCGTCCACGTCCGCAGTCCCCGGCCTCGCCCGAAGGGGAGCGACCACCGACGTCCGCAGTCCCCGGCCTCGCCAGAAGGGCTGTCATCTCCCGGAGTCGAGCGACCGCCGATGACAGCCCGCGAGCGCGCTTGTGGAGATCGTGGACCCACGACTGTCATCTCTGCACGGCAAGGCCGGCGACTGCGGACGTCGGTGGTCGCTCCCCTTCGAGCGAGGCAGGGGACTGCGGACGTGGACGGGTGCTCCCCTTCGGGCGAGGCCGGGGACTGCGGACGTGGACGGGTGCTCCCCGACGGGCGAGGCCGGGGACTGCGGACGTCGGTGCTCGCTCCCCGTCGGGCGAGGCCGACGATCGCGGACGTGGACGGGTGCTCCCCGACGGGCGAGGCCGGTGATCGCGGGCGCGCGTTGGTCGCTCGTGGCCCGCTGCCCACCGGCCGTCACGACGGCCTTCCGGAAGCCCCGCCAGGGGCGCCTGCTTTCGCTTGCCCGGGGTGCAGGCACGGGACGCGACCAACCCCGGTCCGGGAGGGCTCGTCACCCGATCACCTCCGCCGCGTCGAGGGACTGCAAGCGCGGGCGCCGTGGGTTGCCTGCCGCGGGGCAATGCGTGCCCGCGAGGGTATCCAGCGCCCCGCGAGCGGTGCGAGCATCGGCCACGAAAGCAGAGGTGCCCGGTGAACGCAGCGCGGTGGTGGTCCGTCGGGGTCGTGGCGTTGGCGATGGGCGGGTGCTTCGACGCCGAGATCGGGGTGATCCTCCCCGACGGCGGGAGCGCCCGCGACGACCTCGGGGGCGCCCGCGCCGACGGCAGCGCGGGCAACGACGCGCGCGCCGACGCGGGCTCCGCCATCGACGCCACCATCGCCGACCGCCCCGCGGCCGTGAGCGACGCCGCGGCGGGCTTCCCTGACGGCAGCGTGGTGCTCGCCGACGGGGCGGTGCGGCTGCCCGACGGCGCCGTCGTGTCGGCCCCCGTCAGCGGCTGCGTCCCGATGGAACTCTGCAACAACGGCCTCGACGACAACTGCGACGGCCGCGTCGACGAGTCGTGCCCGTGCCTCCCCGGGCAGAGCCAGCGCTGCTACGCCGGGGCGCCCGCCGAGGCGGGCCGCGGCGTGTGCAACTTCGGCCAGCAGCGCTGCGAGGGCACGGGCGAGTTCGGCGCCTGGAGCGCCTGCGAGGGGGCCGGTACGCCTCGCCCCGTCACCTGCGGCGGCGGCATGGACTGGCGCTGCAACGGCGTCATCGACGAGGGCTGCGCGTGCACGCCGGGGATGACCCGCACCTGCTACTCGGGCCCGCCCGCGACCTCGGGCGTGGGCGCATGCCGCGCGGGCACCTCGACCTGCGCGATGACGGCGACGGGCGCCTCGTGGGGCCCCTGCGAGGGCGAGGTCACCCCGGTGGCGAGCCAGTGCGACGGCGTCGACCGCGCGTGCAACGGCGCGCCCGAGGCGGGCTGCGACTGCATCCTCGGGCGCTCGCGCGAGTGCTACTCGGGCCCCGCGGGCACGGCCGGCGTGGGCGCGTGCCGCGCGGGCTCGCAGGCCTGCGGGCGCGGCGAGTCGGGCCGCACGGCGTGGGGCGCGTGCGTCGGCGAGGTGACCCCGACCGACGACACCTGCGACGGCGTCGACCGCTCGTGCACCGGGACGGCGTCGCGCTGCGCCTGCGTCGCGGGCGCGACGCGCGGCTGCTACGGCGGCCCCGCGGGCACCAGCGGAGTCGGCCTCTGCCACGGCGGAATGCAGCGCTGCATCTTCACGGGCGGCGGGTCGATCTGGGGCGCGTGCGAGGGCGAGGTCACGCCGCAGACCGACCGCTGCGACGGCGTCGACCGCGCCTGCGTGGGGAGCACGACGGCGTGCACCTGCGTCGCGGGCGCGACGCGCAGCTGCTACAGCGGCGCGGCCCCGACGCTCGGCGTGGGCCCCTGCCACGCGGGCACCCAGCGCTGCGTGGCGGCGGGCGGCGCGTCGTCGTGGGGGTCGTGCGAGGGCGAGGTCACGCCGCAGACCGACCTCTGCGACGGCATCGACCGCTCGTGCTCGGGGAGCGGCACGCGGTGCAGCTGCGTCGCGACCACGACGCGGCCCTGCTACACGGGCGCGCCCGGCAGCGAGGGGGTGGGCGCCTGCCACGGCGGCACCCAGACCTGCGTCGCCGCCGGCGGAACCAGCAACTGGGGCGCCTGCGCGGGCGAGGTCACGACCAGCTGCCTCCCGTGCCTCACGGCCTCGGGCAGCCCGTGGCAGATCAGCCGGGCCTCCGGGCCGGTGTGCTTCGGGCGCACGTTCTCCGTGCACGGCGACCCGGGCGAGTACGCGCTGGCGACGATCCCGTCGGAGGCCGACGGCTCGTGGACGGCGGTGCCGCGCACGGACATCGCCTTCGCCGAGACCTCGGCGCTGTGCGGGCGCTCGTGCACCTGCCTCGACGGCGGCGAGTTCACCTTCTTCCAGACCTTCTTCGACATCCCCGCGGGCTTCGCGGTGTCGTCGCTCGTCGTGCGCATCGGCTCGGTCGACGACGGCGTGCGCATCACGGTGCACAACGCGCGCTACCCGACGGGCATCGTCGACCCGGGCTCGTACGTGCTGCTCGGCGCCGACGGCGCGACCACCGACCTCGCGCGCTACCTCGCGCCGGGGCGCAACCGCATCGTGCTCACGCACATCGACGACTGCTGCACCTCGCGCTCGATCAGCGGCGTGTCGATCGTGCTGAACGGCGGCTCACTGACGACCTGCCCGTAGCGGCGACAATCCGGACGCGCGTTGCCGCGACGACGGTTGCAGTGTTCACGAAGTGGAAGAGAATGCGCGGGCGTTGCCCTCACGCGCAGGACGAGCGCTCGAACACCAGCACCTGCCCTTGCGCAGTGCCCACCGCGAAGACCGACCCGTCGGCCGACACCGCGAGGGTCGTGATCGCATCGCGGAGCGCCGAGAGGTCGATCGTCGCGACGGGGGTCGACCCGTCCGGCGGCGACCCTTTCCTGCGACCGCGGTCCCTGATTCGGAATCGCGACCGTTCAGCGATCGAGCACACGCTGACGTGGGTCGCGTTCGCGAGCATCAACCACCGCCCGTCGGTGGAGAACCGCGCCAATCTGGGTGCGTCGATCCCGGCTCGGATGGTCCGCTTGCGCAACGCACCCCACTCCTCCCTGATGATACAGGCCTGGTCCAATCCGCAGGACGCGGACAATGGCCCTCGGACGGTCGCCTGGAGCGCGACGAAATTTCCACAAGAGGACTCCCCCACGACGTGCCCGCTGAAGAAGCGACTCTCCTCGTAGCAGTGCGCGCCGGTCTTCGCGTCGAGCACCCAAAGCGCGTCCATCCAGCACCCGTCGCCATCCATCTGGTCAAGGACGAAGTACACCCTGGATTCCCGATCGGCGAAGCACAGGAATCCAACGGGTCCTCCGCTCGGCACCGCGCTCCAGACGGGACTCTCCCTGCTGGCTTCACTCCAGAGCGCGATCTCTCCTCGCGCGAGCGCGAGGAACCGCGAGCCGTCTAGCGATCCCTGCGTAGCGATTGTCCGGGAGTCACCGATCGGCCACTTTGCCTCCTCGACGCCGGTGATCAGGTTCCATCGCCGGACCACGCCATCGCGGCCGCAGGTTCGCAGTGCATGCCGATCGGGCAAGAACTCCACCCCGACCACCTCGGTTTCGTCGACGTCCAGCGTCCAGGCTGTCTCCCCCCTCGACAGGTCGTCGACGCGCACGACGCCGTCGGTTCCGCCGATCGCGACGAAACGCCCCTCCTGCGACACCGCGAGCGCAACGCCACGCAGGTCCCGATCGGCCCGCGGCTCCACTGCCTCCCTGCCATAGAAACACCGCACGGCGTTGCCGGGTATCACCACCGCGACCATTACCTCTCCGTCGTGCGGCGATGCGGCGATCCGCCAGGGTCGCGACGGCGCCCCGTCGGCCTGCGTGCGCCACTCTCGTAGCTGCCTCCGCCACGCCGCTCGCCCGGACGCCAGGAAGGCGCTGAGCGTTCCCCCCTGGTCGAGAGAGAAATAGGTCCTGCCGTCGGGCGAGCGTTCGAGCGCAACCACCGCTCGCGCTCCGGCGCGCGTTTCGCGCCGGAGCGCCGTCCCCGAGGCCAGGTCCCAGCAGAGTGTCGAACCGTCGGAGAGCCCCGCGACGACCGCCCGCCCGTCCCAATTGAAGATGACGGCTCCGACCGAGAAGCCAGCGGGAATCGCGAAGGATGCCAGGACGGAGCCGCTCGCGCGAAGCACGACGAGTCGGTCACCCTCCGGCGACCGTGCGACCACGAGTTCTCCATCCGACGAGACCGCGATGGGTCCGATCGCCGGAGCCGCGCCTACGACGTCACCCGCCGGGAGCGAGTACAAGTGGATCAGGCCTCCACACTCAATCGCCGCGAGTCGACCGTCGGCCGACACCGCGATGGCGCGAACCTCTCGCGCCTCCACTGGCAGCACCCGGAGCGGGGCTCGGGAGTCGAGGTCCCAGAGGGTCAACTCCTTCCCGAGGAGAAGCGCCTGCGAGGAGCCGACAGCGATCCCCGACACGACGGGGGCGACGCCGAGGTCGCTGCGACTTCGCCACTCGCCCCAGTAGGGATCGCACGTCCACATTCGCCCCGTCGCCTCGACCACGCGGAAGTGGCCTGTCGCCTTCTCCCACCCGAGGAAGTCGACGACGGGCACCGCGCTCGGGCCGAGCTCCATCCGACGCATCAAACGCACGGCGTGACCGGGCGACGTCTCGACGACGGGCGCGAAGCCGCTGCCCTGGGTGGGATCGATGGTATCGATGTTCAGTGCTCCCCTGCGTGAACGACGCCTCGGTGGCCTTGTCCTCCCGATAGGGCACAACCGCCCTCTCGCTGCAACATCGCCGTGTACTTCGACGTGCCGCGAGGCCCGAGTGCATGAGCGTCCAACGCGGCTGCGCTCTGGCGCGATTTTGCCCGGATAGACGGAGTGGCCAGACTGCGATGTTCAGGAGAAGGCGACGCACGTCGCGAGGACGGCGGTCGAGCGGGCCAGCGATAGACCGTCCGGCGGCGTCCGCGCCGGGGACTGTGAGCACGACGGGCCGCTGGCCCGGGGCGTCGAAGCGCTGCATCGTGACGACGCCGCCCGGGTAGATCATCACGTCGTCGGAACCGTCGACGTCGACGTCGCCGAACCCTCGCCGAGCAGCGCCGCGATGCCCAGGCGAAGCTCCGCGACGCCCAGAAGGCCGTCACCGCGCTCAAGAAGACTTAGCGCCTCTACTCCCCCCTCCGCTCCCGACTCAATCGCCTCCGCTCACACCGTCGAGCCCGCGAGCGCGCGCCACGCTGCCACCCGCCGCATCTCGCGCACCCGGTCGGCCACGCGCAGCAGCCCCCGGTCGCGCGCCCAGCGCGTCGCCTCGTCGTCTGCCGCCGCCGCGAAGAACCCGTCCGCCGCCCCCGTCACCCGCGCCACCGCGCGAAACACCCCCGCCAGCGCGACGTGCACCGCCGCCCCGGAGGGGTTGCCCGCGGCGAGCCCGCGCACCGCGACGACGGCGGCGAGCAGCTCCTCGCGCAGCGCCTCGGGCCAGGCGTAGCGGCGCGCGGCGCCGAGCAGGTGGCCGAGCGTGGCGCCCACGACGTGGAGGTCTTCGATCGTGCGGAAGGGCTTCAGGTACTGGTCGTAGCCGTCGCCGGGGAGCAGGTCGGCGGCCGTCACCCGCACCGCCGCGAAGACGGCCTGGGCGTGCTCGATCTCCGGCGCGAAGGGCGTCGCGGGGAGCGCCTCGAGGCTCACGCCGGGCGCATCGGCGGCGACGCGGGCGAGGCGCAGGACGTTGCGCCCGCCGGCGTCGGCGCCGACCGAGGCGACCACCAGCAGGGTGCGCGCGTGGCGGCCCAGGGTGACGAAGCGCTTGGTTCCGCTGAGCGACCATTCATCGCCGACGGCGGTGAGCGCGGCGGCCATCGCGCGGGGGTGACCGCCGCCCTCCTCGGTGGCCGCGAGCGCCGCCGGCAGCCCCGCGGGCAGCGCCGGAACCAGCCGCTGCAGCGCGTGGTGGTAGCCCGCCGCGAAGGCCCAGCCGAGGCGGTCGGCTGCGAAGCCCCCGGCGACGGCGCGGTCGATCGGCGTCTCGAAGGACGCCGACGCGGCCACGAGCCGCGGCCACCACGCGTCGACGGTGGCGCACGCGACCGGGGTGGCGTCGGCGGTCAGCAGGTGCGCGAGCAGGTCGGTCATGCGCCCACGCTCGCACCGCGCGGCGCCCACCGTCCACCGTCGCGGCCGTGGTTCTGCTGGCGGTCGCGGCGCCCCGGCACCATAGGCTGCGGGGCCGATGGCCAACGAAGAGCAGTCCGGGTCGAGCGTGAGCGCGGCGCAGTTTCGCGCCCTGGCCGTGCTGGTGGCGCTGTTGGGCGTGCTGGCGGCCGCCACGGTGACGCGCTTCCTGGCGCCGCTCATCGTGGCGGCGTGGTTCGCGGGGCTCACCGCGGGGCTGCGCGAGCGCCTCGTGCGGCGCATCGGGGGGAGGCACCGCGTGGCCGCCGTCGCGACCGCGGCGCTCGTGGTGGTCATCGTGGCGCCGATGGTGCTGCTGGTCGTTCCGCTGGTGAGCCTCGGGGTGCGCTTCGCGCACACGCTGAGCCGCGGCAACGTGGCCGAGGCGGTGGCGCGCCTCGCGACGACCTCGGCCGCGCACGCCGGGCGCGGCGCGGGCGCGGGCGCG
>JAQBQI010000472.1 GCA_028287085.1 Myxococcaceae bacterium | reverse complement strand
ACGACCTCGGGGTCGGCGAGGTACTGGTCGCCGTCGACGACGAACTTGTACCCGTAGTCGCCGGCGGGCAGGTCGAGCTCGCCGCGGAAGACCCCGGTGCTGCCGACGGGGGTGAGCGGGTTGGCCGTGGTGGAGAAGGAGTTCCACTCGCCGGCGACGGAGACCGAGCGCGCGGGGCGGCCGACGTTGAGGGCGAAGGCCGTGCGGCAGCTGCGCACGACCGCGCCGCCGTCGAGGGTGACGGTGGGGACGTCGGCCGCGGGCGCGTCGCCGGCGGGGCGGTCGAAGGCGCCGAGGTCGGAGGCCGCGACGTCGAGGTCGACGACGGCCGCGTCGGCCGGGGTGGCGGGCGCGTCGTCGCAGCCGGCGAGCGCGAGGCCCAGGAAGGCGAGCGAACGGTGCAGACGCGCCATAGGTGGCGGGGACTCAAGCAGCACGGGCGCGACGCGGTCAAGCGTCGGCGCCGGGGCGCACGCGCGCGTCACGTCGGGCTGGACAAGGCCGGCGGATTGGACGACGTATCGCGCACCGCGATGGAGTGGATCACCGACCCGAAGGCCTGGATCGGCCTGTTGACGTTGACGCTTCTGGAGATCGTCCTCGGCATCGACAACATCGTCTTCATCTCGATCGTGGCGGGCAAGCTGCCGCCCGCGCAGCAGCGGCCCGCGTGGCGGTGGGGGCTCATCCTGGCGCTCATCCCGCGGATGGTGCTGCTGTTGTTCCTGGGCGTGCTGCTGCGCATGACGCACCCGCTGTTCACGATCTTCGGCGCGGCGAGCGAGCACAACCCGACGAGCATCTCGGGCAAGGACCTCATCCTGATCGTCGGCGGCCTCTTCCTGGTCTTCAAGGCGACCCGGGAGATCCACGGCAAGCTGGAGGGCGAGAGCGAGGAGATGAAGGCGCAGGGCAAGGCGCAGTTCGGCGCGGTGCTCGTGCAGATCATGCTGCTCAACCTGGTGTTCAGCATCGACTCGGTGGTCACGGCCATCGGCATGGTCGACCAGATCGCCATCATGGCGGGCGCGGTGATCCTCTCGACCATCGTGATGATCGCGGTGGCGCAGCCGGTGGGCGACTTCGTCGAGAAGCACCCGACGGTGAAGATGCTGGCGCTGTCGTTCCTGGTGCTCATCGGCGCCAACCTGCTGGCCGAGGGCTTCGGGCAGCACATCCCGAAGGGCTACACCTACTTCGCGATGGCCTTCTCGGTGCTCGTCGAGATGATCAACCTGCGGCTGCGCAAGGCGTCCGCGCCGGTGAAGCTGCACGAGCCGCACTTCCACGCCCCGGGAACGCCCGTCGGGGGATTGACCTCGCAGCCCCCCAAGCCCTCCGTCTAGGCCATGCTCCTCGTCATCGACGTCGGCAACACCAACACCGTCCTCGGCGTGTACGAGGGCAGCCGCCTGCTGCACCACTTCCGGGTCGAGTCGGCGCGGGGCCGCACCTCCGACGAGTACACCGTCACCCTCCGCGCGCTGCTCGAGCACCGCGGCATCGACCCGTCGGCCATCTCGGCGAGCGCCCTCGCCTGCGTGGTGCCTTCGCTCTCGGAGACCTTCACCCGCGTCGTGCGCACGGCCTTCAACCACGACCCCATGGTGGTGGGCCCCGGCATCAAGACGGGCATGCCCATCCTCTACGAGCAGCCGCGCGAGGTGGGCGCCGACCGCATCGTCAACGCGGTCGCGGCCTACGAGCGCGAGCGCTGCGGGCTCATCGTGGTCGACTTCGGCACCGCGACGACCTTCGACGTGGTGAGCCCGAAGGGCGAGTACCTCGGCGGGGTCATCGCGCCGGGCGTGCAGATCGCCGCCGACGCCCTGTTCACCCGCGCGGCGAAGCTGCCGAGGGTCGAGCTGACGATGCCGTCGAAGGTGCTGGGCCGCAACACGCAGCACGCGATGCAGGCGGGCATCCTCTTCGGATACGTCGGGCTGGTCGACGGGCTGGTCGAGCGCATCCGCGGTGAGATGGGCTTCCCCTGCAAGGTGATCGCGACCGGGGGACTGGCGCGCACCATCGCGCCGGAGTCGAAGTCCATTGAAGAGGTCGACGACTTCCTCACGCTCGACGGCCTCCGCATCTTGTGGGAACGCAACGCGCCATAGCCCACCTCGCCCTGCTCGCCGCCGTGCTGGCGGCGGCGATGGGCCTGTCCCTCCTCGTGGGCGCGGCGCACCCTTCGTTCGCGCGCGCCTGGGCCGACCCGGCCAGCTACGACCGCGCGCTCCTCGGGGCGAGGCTCTGTCGCGTGGCGCTGGGCGCCGTCGCGGGCGGGGCGCTGGCGGCGGTGGGCGCCGGCTTCCAGGGTCTCTTTCGCAACCCGTTGGGGGACCCCTACGCGCTGGGCGTGTCGGGCGGCGCGGCGCTCGGCGCGACCGTCGCGGTGCTGGCGGGCTTCGGCCTCGCGGTGGTGCCGGCGGCGGCCTTCGTGGGCGCGATCGGGTCGACCGCGGTGGTGCTCTTGACCGCGCGGGCGAGCGGCCGACTCGGGGCCGAGGGGCTGCTGCTCGCGGGCATGGTGTCCAACGCCGTGACCAACGCGGGGCTCGCGCTCTTGCGCTCGTCGGTGCAGAACGCCCGCACCCAGGAGACGCTGACCATCCTCCTGGGCACCATCGCCGAGGAGCCCGCCTCGCGGGTGGCGCGCGTCGCGGTGACGGCGGGCCTCGGGGTGCTGGTGTTGTGGGCGCACGCCAAGTCGCTCAACCTGCTGGCGCTGGGCGACGACGGCGCGACCAGCCTGGGGCTGTCGGTGCGCCGCGCCGAGCGGGCGGTCTTCCTCGCGAGCTCGTTGGCGGTCGCGTCGGTGGTGAGCGTGTGCGGGTTGATCCCCTTCGTGGGATTGATCGTGCCCAATTACGCGCGCTCGTGGGTGGGCGGCGATCACCGGGTGTTGATCCCCGCGTGCGCGCTGGGCGGGGCGACGCTGCTGGTGCTGGCCGACGCGGTCGCGCGCGGGCTCTTCATGGTGATGCACACCGAGCCGCCGGTGGGCGCCATCACCGCGCTGGTGGGCGGTCCCTTCTTCCTGCTGCTGCTCAAGCGGTCGCGGGTGGAGGGCTGAAGGCCCAACCGACACGAAACACCCTGTGAATCCCCGCCGCGGGGGCCGCAACCCAACGGGGTTTCGGCGTGGACATCACCGAAGCTGCCAAAGATACTCAGGAGTCTAGTATGCGGATCCGACTGATTTCCCACGCCTGCGTGCTGATCGAGACCGACGACGCCAAGATCCTGTGCGACCCGTGGCTCTTCGGGAAGGCCTTCAACGACTCCTGGGCGCTCTACCCCGCGCCCGCGTGGGACCCGGCGCTGCTCGACACCGTCGACTACCTCTGGGTCTCCCACGAGCACCCCGACCACTTCCACATCCCCACCCTGAAGTCGCTGCCCGCCGCCTTCCGCCAGCGCGTGACGGTGCTCTTCCAGAAGAACAACTCGCAGAAGATGTTTCGCGCCTTCGAGCGCCTGGGGTACCCGAAGCACCGCGCGCTGCCCCACCGCGAGCTCGTGCGCCTCACCCCCACGACCGAGGTCTACTGCTACCAGGAGGGCTCGATGAACTCCTGCCTCGTCGTGCGCGCGGGCGGCGAGGCCGTGATCAACGTCAACGACGCCGAGATCCGCACCGACGACTGCGCCCTCATCCGCCGCGACGTCGGCCGCTGCGACGTGGTGCTCAACCAGTTCTCGCTCGCCGGCTACGACGGCCGCCCCGACCGCGAGCGCCGCCTGCGCGCCACCGCCGAGGGCATCCTCCAGAACATGGTCGACAACCACCGCGACCTCGGCGCGCGCACGACCGTCCCCTTCGCCAGCTTCGTGTACTTCTGCGTCGACGACAATCGCTACGTCAACGAGTTCGCCAACAAGCCCTCCGACGTCGCGCGGCGCTTCGCCCGCGAGGGCTACGACCTCGCCGTGCTGCCCTTCGATGCCGTCTACGACACGCGGCAACCCTTCGACTCCGCCCCCGCGCTCGCCGCCTACGACGCCCTCCTCGCCGGCCTCGACGCGCAGCCCTTCGAGGTCTCGCGCCGGGTCGAGCTGCCGGTCATCGAGGAGGCCTTCGCGAAGCTCTGCGCCGACATCCACGACCGCTATCCCGACACGCTCCTCGCCGCCCTGCGCCCGGTGCGCGTGCACGTGCCCGACCTCGGGGTGCACCTGGAATTCAGCGTCGCGCGCCAGACCCTGCGCCGCGTCGAGGCGGGCGACGGCGACGACCTGGTGGTCAACTCGCAACCGTTGCACTTCGCCTTCGCCCACCCCTTCGGGGTGCAGACCCTGGGCGTGTCGGCGCGCTTCCGGCTGCCGCGGGCGCACCTCAACTGGAAGCTCCACCGCATCCTCTTCGCGATGAACAACGCCGAGGTCTACCTCCGCCCGCGCTACCTGCTCTCGCGCGACAACCTCGAGTTCTTCGCCGCCCGCCTCCGCGGCGGCGCGGGCCAGATCGCCGGCATGGTCCGGCTCGGCGACGACTGAGCACTTCGATGGCTGTGCTTCCCACCGACCGCCTCACGGCCGCCTGGCGCTCCCTCTCGCGGGTCACCAGCAGCGGCCGCTTCATCGCCGAGATCGACGCGCTGCGCTTCTTCGCCATCGCCGGCGTCGTCGTGCACCACGTCGGCGTCGGGGTCTTCGAGTCGCGCCAGGCGACGACCACCACCGCCGCCCAGTCGGCGCTCCTGCACGCGCTCAGCTACGGCGCCTTCGGTGTGCCCCTCTTCTTCGCCATCAGCGGCTTCATCCTCTCGCTCCCCTTCGTCGAGCACCACCGCCTCGGCGGCCCGCGCGTCTCGCTCGGCCGCTACCTCCTGCGCCGGGCCACGCGCCTCGAACCCCCCTACCTCGCCAGCCTGCTGCTGCTCTTCGTGCTCAAGGTGCTCGCCCGCGGCGAGAGCCCGCGCGCGCTGCTGCCCCACCTCGCGGCCAGCGCGGGCTACGTGCACATGCTCGTCTACCACGCGGTGAGCTCCATCAGCGGCGTGGCCTGGTCGCTCGAGGTCGAGGTGCAGTTCTACCTGCTCGTGCCGCTCCTCGCCGCGGTCTTCCGCCTGCGCGACGACGCCCTCCGGCGCGGCGTCATCGTGGCAACGGCGGCGGCGCTCGTCGGCTTTCAGCACTTCGCCTTCGAGCGCCCCGGCGCCCTGTGCCCGCACTGGATGCAGTCGACCATCCTCGGGCACCTCCAGTACTTCCTGGTGGGCTTCCTGCTCGCCGACGTCTTCGCGCTCCGCTGGCGCAGCCGCCCCGAGGTCAGCGCCGCGGGCGACCCGCTCTGGTACGGCGGCTGGGCGGCCCTCGTCCTGCTCTTCGCCGTCGGCGGACCCGTCGCCCGCATCGCCTCCCCGGTGGTGGTCTTCGCACTCTACGCGGGCTTCTTCCAGAGCCGCGCGAAGGCCTTCTTCTGCCGGCCCTTCTTCACCGTCACGGGCGGCATGTGCTACTCGATCTACCTCGTCCACAACGTGGTGGTGTTGCTGGCGACGAAGCTGACCGCGCGCCTCCCGCTGGGCTTCGCCGGCGCCCTCGCCGCGGCCTTCGTGGTCGCCCTGCCCCTGGTGCTGCTGGTGTCGTCCGTCTTCTTCGTCCTCATCGAGCGCCCGTGCATGGACAAGAACTGGCCGACGAAGCTCTGGCGCGCCCTCCACACGCGCGCCGCCTGAGGGCCTCTGATGCGCTTCGACTCGACCTGGCGCGAGTGCCTCCGCGACGCGACCCTGCCCGCGGTGCTGGTCGACCTCGACGCCTTCGACCGCAACGTTCGCTACGTCGCCGACACCGTGCGCGCCGCGGGCGGTCGCGGCACCGTGCGACCCGCGACCAAGTCGGTGCGCGTGCCGGCGCTGCTGCGTCGCATCGCGGCGGCCGACCCCATCTATCAAGGCTGGATGACCTACTCCGCGCAGGAGACGCTCGCGCTCTGGCGCGACGGCTTCGACGACTTCCTGCTGGCCTATCCGACGGTGCAGTCGGGCGACCTCGCGGCGCTGCGCGCGGTGCACGCGGGCGGCGGCCGCGTGGCCCTGGTGGTCGACTCGGCCGAGGGGCTGCGCGCCGCGGCGCGGGCGATGGCGGGCGCGGAGACCGCGTTGCGGGTGGTGGCCGACGTCGATATGTCGGTGCGCGCGCTCGGCGGCGCGGTGCACCTCGGCGTGCGGCGCAGCCCACTGCGCACCATCGACGACGTGCGGCGCTTGTTCGCATTGGCCGGAGGGATGTCCGGTGTGAGCATGGTCGGTTGGATGGGCTACGACGCCCAGCTCGCGGGGCTGCAAGACGCCAATCCCTTCCAAGGGGCGATGAACCTCGCGGCGCGGGCGGTGCGCGCGGTCTCGCGGCGCAGCGTGCGGGCGAAGCGCGAAGCGCTGGCGGCGGCCTTGTCGAATGACGGATATCGGGTGGAGATCGCCAACGGCGGGGGCTCCGGGTCGATCGACCACGCGTCGCGCGAGCCGTGGCTCACCGAGGTGACCGCGGGCTCGGGGTTCATGGGTCCGCACCTCTTCGATTACTTCCGCAACGTGCGATTCGCGCCGGCCTTCTTCGTGGCCTTGCAGGTGGTGCGCAGCAGCGACGACGGCTACGTGACCTGCCAGGGCGGCGGCTACGTGGCCTCGGGCGTCCCGGGCTGGGACAAGGCGCCGGTGCCGTGGTGGCCGCGCGGGGCGGCGCTGCTCGCGACCGAGGGCGTCGGCGAGGTGCAGACGCCGCTGCGGGTGCGCGCGGGCGACGGGGTGGTCATCGGCGACGCCGTGCTGCTGCGGCACGCGAAGGGCGGCGAGCTGGCCGAGCGCTTCAACGACTATCGACTGGTGCGGGGCGGCGAGGTGGTCGAGCGCGCCGAGACCTACCGCGGTCGCGGGTGGTGCTTCGGCTGAGACGCGCGGCGCGGAGCGGCCCCGCGGAGCGTGCGGCGCATCCCTTGACACTCCAGGGGTCGGCGGGCATAGACCCGCCCAACAACCGCCCATGACCCTCGCGTCACCCCCGGTCGATGCGTCGTCCGACGGCCCACTGTCCATGACTGCACCGTTTCCCGCAGTGGCCCTCCGCGACGTCGTCGCCCTCACCAAGCCGCGCCTCGCTTCGATGGTGCTCTTCACCACCGCGGGCGGCGCGTGGCTCGCGGGCGCCTCGCTCACCTGGCCGGTCACCCTCTGGGCCCTGCTCGGCACCACCCTCGCGGTGCTCGGCGCCCACGCGCTCAACTGCTACCTCGAGCGCGACACCGACGCGCTCATGCACCGCACCCGCAACCGCCCGCTCCCCGCCGGGCGCGTCGACCCGCGCCTCGCCCTCGCCCTCGGCGTCGGCCTCTCGGCCGCCTCGATGCCCGTCCTCGCGCTCGGCACCAACCCCCTCACCGCCGCGCTCGGACTGCTCGCCCTCGTCAGCTACGTGCTCGTCTACACGCCGATGAAGACCCGCAGCGCGTGGGCCCTCGGCGTCGGCGCCCTCCCCGGCGCGCTCCCGCCGCTCATGGGCTGGACGGCCGTCACGAACCGCGTCCAGGCCCCCGGCCTCGTGCTCTTCGCGATCATGTTCTTGTGGCAGCTGCCGCACTTCATCGCGATCGCGCTGACCCTCAAGGCCGACTACGACCGCGCCGCCATGAAGACCGTGCCGCAGGTGATGGGCGACCGCCACGCCCGCGCCCAGTCCGCCCTCTACACCCTGCTCCTCGTGCCCGTGACCCTGCTGCTCGTGCCGCTGCACGTCGCCGGCACCGCCTACGCCGTCGTCGCCTCGGTGCTCGGCGCGGCCTTCCTCGGGTGGGGCCTCCTGGGCCTCCGGCGCGACCCCGGCCCCCGCTGGGCGCGCCGCGAATTCCTGCTCTCGCTGGTCTACCTCACGGGCCTCTTCGGCGCGCTCAGCCTCCGCGCGTGAGCCCATGAGCGACGCCCCTCCGCCCGCCGGGCTGCGCGCCGCCATCTCCCGCCGCCCCCTCGCCGCCGCCCTCTGGATCACCCTCTTCCTCTCCGTCCCCGTCGTGGTGTTTCTGCGACACCGGCCGAGGCCGCTGCCCGTGCTCGCCACCCTCCCCGCGTGGCAGCTCACCGACGCCGCCGGCCGGCGCTTCGGCAGCGAGCAGCTCCGCGGCCGCGCCTACGTCGCCAACTTCATGTTCACCTCGTGCGCGACGGTCTGCCCGCTCCTCGCCCGCCACCTCGCCCGCGTGCAGGCGAACACCGCGGCCCTCGGCGACCGCCTGCACCTCGTCTCCATCTCCGTCGACCCCGTCGTCGACACGCCCGCCCGCCTCACCGAATACGGGCACCGGTATGGCGCCGACCCCCGCCGCTGGCACTTCGTCACCGGCGACGCCCCCGCGCTGCAGCGCATCGCCGCCGACGGCTTCCGCGTGGCGCTCGGCGTCACGCCCACCACGGGCGACGGGCGGCCGCAGCACTTCGACATCCTGCACAGCGCCAACCTCATGCTCGTCGACGGCGACGGGCGCATGCGCGGCGTCTACCGCGCCGACGACGAGGGCCTCGCCGAGCTCACCCGCGAGGCCAGCGCGCTCGTCGGGCACTGACCACCGCCGATGCCCCCCGACCACTCCGCCGATGGGCACCACGTCGACGCGCTGCTCCGGGTCACCCTCGGCCTGACCGGCGCGGTCGGCCTGGCCTTCCTCGCCGCCCTCGCCTTCGTCGTCTACCGCGCGCGCCGCCGCACCACCGCGCTGCCCGCCGCCCCGACGACCCCGGCCGTCGTGCTCGGCCTCGCGCTGCTGGTCTTCGGCGTCGTCGACCTCGCCCTCGCCACGGCCTCGCGCCGCGCCGCGCTCGGCCCGGCGCCCGCCGACGCGCTGCGCATCGAGGTGGTCGCGCAACAGTGGGCCTGGCGCTTCCGCTACGCCGGGCCCGACGAGGCCTTCGGCACGCCCGACGACGTCGTCACGCTCAACGACCTGCGCGTGCCGGTCGGGCGCGCGGTGGCCCTTCAGATGCGCAGCCTCGACGTGGTGCACGGGCTCTTCCTGCCGACGCTGCGGGCGCGCCTCGAGGCCTTCCCCGGGCGCACCGCGCGCACCTGGTTTCGCCCCGCGCGCGAGGGCCGCGGCGAGCTCGCCTGCTCGGTGCTCTGCGGCGCCGCCCACTACCAGATGCGCGGCGAGGTCGCGGTGTTGTCGACTGAACAATACCGTCGATGGATGGCCGGCCTCGTCGACGACCAGCAGCGCCGCGCCGCCGCGGGCGCC
>JAQBQI010000446.1 GCA_028287085.1 Myxococcaceae bacterium | reverse complement strand
TACACCTTCTCGTCGAGCGCCCCGGCGCTCGACGCTCGTGCAGATAGCCCCGCGCAGGCGGGGCGGTCAGCTCCAGGCCCCCACTTCGGCGGTTGCAGGCCCGAAGGGCCGTCCGCAACCGCGGAGTGGGCGGCGGTCACGGCCCCGAACCGTTCCTCGCTTAGCGACCCCCACCAACCGCCACGATGACGTCATGACCATCACCCCCCACGACGCGTCGCTCGAGCAGGCCCTCGCCTACGACGCCGCGTTCGTGCCGCGCTTCGCCCAGCGCTTCGGCGAGCGCCTGCTGCTCGCCCTCGACCTGCCCCCCAAGGCCAACGTGCTCGACCTCGTGTGCCGCACCGGCTACCCCGCCGTGCAGGTGCTCGACCGCGTGCGCGACGGGCGCGTCATCGCGCTCGATCAAGACCCGCGCTTCCTCGAGCTCGCCCGCGCCCGCGCCGGCATCGACCTCGGGCGGCGCATCTTCTTCAAGCAGGGCTCGCCCACCTCGCTCGGCTTCTCCGACGAGATCTTCACCAACGTCATCGGCAACCTCATCGACCGGGTCACCGCCGACCGCGCCTCGGTGCTCGCCGAGAGCGCCCGCGTGCTGCGCCCCGGCGGCCAGGTCGCGCTCACGCTCCCGCTGCGCGGCAGCTTCCTCGAGGTCATCGACCTGCTGCGCGAGGTCGCCCTGCGCCACGACCTCGGGCGCCTCTCCGAGCGCGTCGAGGCCTACGCCAACGCGATGCCCACGGTGGAGACGCTGCGGGCCGAGCTCGAGGCGCGCGGCTTCGAGCGGGTGTCGGTCGACGCCTGGGAGTTCAGCCTGGAGTACGCCTCGGCGAGCGACCTGCTGGGCGACCCGCTCATCCAGGCCGCGGCGCTGGCCGAGTGGCGCGCGTGCGCCGAGGCGACCGACCACCCCGACGAGGTGATGGCCGAGCTGCGGCGCTGCATCGACACCTACTTCGAGGGGCGGCGCTTCATGCTGAGCGTCGTGGGCGGCTGCGCGGTGGGCCTGCGCGTCGGGTAGCGCGCTTCGCAGCTGCGACGAGATTTACGCGCCCGCCGCCGCATTGCCACGCACGCGGGACTGACATAAGAGCGTGACCGTGCAGACCACGATCGAGGAAATCCCGACGGTCCACGGCCAGCCGCTGGCCAGTCCCTCCATCGGCGACATCGAGGCGACGCACCGCTTCGCGATGCCGCGGATGTTCCGCAACGAGTTCCTGGAGTTCTTCTCCAAGGTGCACCCGGCGGTGCCCGCGGCGATGTACGTCCCCGTGACGGCCTTCTTCGCGTGGCGCAGCGTCGCGACGGCGGGCGCGCTCGTCGCCGCCGCCACGCTCTTCGCGGGCTTCATGCTGTGGACGCTGGCGGAGTACCTCCTCCACCGCTTCTACTTCCACATCCCCCCCACCACGCCCGTGCGCAAGTGGCTCTACTTCTACTCGCACGGCATCCACCACCAGTACCCCGACGACTTCTACCGCCTGGTGATGCCGCCGCTGTTGAGCGCGGTGCCGGCGGCGATCTTCTACGCGGCCTTCCGCGCGACGCTGCCGGCCGCCTGGGTGCCGGGTCTCTTCGCGGGCTTCGCGGCGGGCTACCTCTATTACGACTACGTGCACTTCGCGACGCACCACGTGAAGCCCCCGCGCGCCGCGTGGCTCAGCCCCATCGCCAACGTGATGAAGGAGCAGCGCCGCCGCCACATGAAGCACCACTTCCAGGACCACACCAAGGGCTTCGGCGTCTCCATGCCCCTGTGGGACCACGTCTTCGGCACGCACGAAGGCCACTGACCGCCGCGGGCCTCCGCTCCCCTCCCCTCGTCCCTCGCCGCAACGCCTTGGGTTGATCGGCCCTCTCGGGTAAGAGAGGTGGCCATGAAGACACGCGCTGCGGTGGCCTACGAGGCGGGCAAGCCCCTGGTGATCGAAACGGTCGAGCTCGACGGCCCGCGCGCCGGTGAGGTGCTCGTCGAGATGAAGGCCACGGGGGTGTGCCACACCGACGAGTTCACCCGCTCGGGCGCCGACCCGGAGGGCTTGTTCCCGGTGATCCTGGGGCACGAGGGGGCGGGCGTCGTGCTGGAGGTCGGCGCGGGCGTCACGTCGCTCAAGCCGGGCGACCACGTGATTCCGCTCTACACCCCCGAGTGCCGCGGCTGTAAGTCGTGCCTCTCGCGCAAGACCAACCTCTGCACGGCCATTCGCGCCACGCAGGGCAAGGGGCTCATGCCCGACGGGTCGAGCCGCTTCCGCATCGGCAAGACGCCCATTCACCACTACATGGGCTGCTCGACCTTCGCGCAGCACTCGGTGCTCCCCGAGATCGCGCTGGCCAGGGTCCGCCCCGACGCGCCCTTCGACAAGATCTGCTACATCGGCTGCGGGGTGACGACGGGCATCGGCGCGGTGATCTACACCGCGAAGGTCGAGCCCGGCGCCAACGTCGTGGTCTTCGGGCTCGGCGGCATCGGACTCAACGTCATTCAAGGCGCGCGCATGGCCGGCGCCGACAAGATCATCGGCGTGGACATCAACCCGGCGCGCGAGCACATGGCGCGGCACTTCGGGCTCACGCACTTCGTCAACCCGACCGAGGTCGAGGGTGATCTGGTGGCCTACCTCGTCGAGCTCACCGGCGGCGGCGCCGACTACAGCTTCGAGTGCGTGGGCAACACGAAGCTGATGCGCCAGGCGCTGGAGTGCTGCCACCGCGGCTGGGGCGTGAGCGTGGTCATCGGCGTGGCGGGGTCGGGCCAGGAGATCGCGACGCGGCCCTTCCAGCTGGTGACGGGGCGCGTGTGGAAGGGCTCGGCCTTCGGTGGTGCCCGCGGCCGCACCGACGTCCCGAAGATCGTCGACTGGTACATGGAGCGGAAGATCGAGATCGACCCGCTCATCACCCACAAGCTGCCATTGGAGCGCATCAACGAGGCCTTCGAGCTCATGCACTCGGGCGAGTCGATTCGCACGGTGGTGGAGTTCTGATGGCGGCGAAGGGGCACTCCGTCCGGAGCGAGCAGCGCGCCTTCGACGGGGTGCAGGGCTTCTACGAACACGCGAGTGCGTCGGTGGGCGGAACGATGCGCTTCGCGGTCTACCTGCCGCCGCAGGCGCGCAAGGGGGAGAAGGTTCCGGCGGTGTACTACCTCGCCGGACTGACGTGTACGGAGGAGACCTTCGCGGCCAAGGCGGGGGCGCAGCGCGTCGCGGCCGAGCTGGGCATCGCGCTGGTGACCTGCGACACGAGCCCGCGGCATGTGCGCTATCCGGGCGACGACGCCAGCTGGGACTTCGGGCAGGGCGCGGGCTTCTACGTCGACGCGACCGAGGCCCCGTGGGCGGAGTCGTATCGCATGTACAGCTACGTGACGCGCGACTTGCGGGAGGTCGTCGAGGGGGGATTTCCCATCGACGGAGCGCGGCGCGCGATCATGGGTCACTCGATGGGCGGCCACGGCGCGCTGGTGATCGCGCTGCGCGAGGCGGGGGCGTACCGGAGCGTGTCGGCGTTGGCGCCGATCGTGGGTCCGAGCGCGGTGCCGTGGGGCGAGAAGGCCTTCAGCGGATATCTCGGGAGCGACCGCGCGGCGTGGAGTGAATACGACGCCGTCGCGCTGGTGAAGCGGGGCGAGCGCTTCGACGGTGAGCTGCTCATCGACCAGGGGACGGCGGACAAGTTCCTGGATGGGCAGTTGCAGCCCGAGCGGCTGGCGGAGGCCTGCGCGGCGGCGGGGCAGCCGCTGTCACTGCGCATGCGCGACGGCTACGACCACAGCTACTACTTCATTGCGACCGTGGTGGAAGAGCACCTGCGGCACCACGCGAAGGCGCTGGGGTGAAGGCCGGGGACAGGTCGTCGACTAGAGCTATAGCAACACGGGGCCGAACCACCTTCGGCGAAACGTCATGTCGTTCAGACCGTCAAAGACGGGGCGCCACAGACGTTCTTGCGCCCTCTCCACTATCGCCAGATATTTAGGGTTACCTCTAAGCCTACGCCAAGCAATGCCGTCATGCTGGCCAATTGTAAAATCGATTGCCAGCACAGGACACATCGGGAAAAGAGGCAATCGCGGTCCAGGCGACTGAAACAATCCTCGCCAAATATCCGGCGCGCCCGTGGGGAGAGAATCACCCGGCACAAATCCGCCACTCCGGGCGAATGCATCCTGCGCGTGCCCCCCTCGTTGAAAGTGAATATGTGGATGCGGCTCACGCGAAGGATGAGCCGCAACGGTCTTTATGTCGGTATCCACGCGCCAATGATCTTCTAACTCGATCAGACGTTCTGGCAGATCCAGTCCACCTTTAACACAGACCTGGAAATCGGCCCTTGCAGGCAGAATATCTCGTTCAATGTTTTCGCCCAGGCTGAACTCAAAACAGATATGTGCACCAAACGCAACGGAACCGTTGGGATGCAACCCCTGATTGCGTGGCGGAGGCATGGGCAGACCTGGTAGCGCTACCGACAAATTGTTGCCCGCGCTCCACTCCGCCTGAAACTTGTTCTCCATCACACCAAGAGCCTCTCCAGTGGCCCGGGTCTCTGGTCTGCGACACAACTCGGCCGCCATGGACGCCAATTCGACAGGAAAGTGGATCCAACTCACTTTCGCGCCTTTCGATACATAATTGCCAACCGTGAGATGTCTGCTCGATCGAGTCGAAGATCGTCGCGACGCTCAAGGGCTCGTCCAAGTGAAGCGCACCATGGATCGACCCATGCGGGAAGGTCGATAGTTGGTGTAACGGCGACCGCCTGGCCTGGGTCAACAGGCACGCGCTCCGGAGGGTTACTCTCAAGACTCAGCGCACACAGTCGCCAAGGCCGCTGCCCCAGGCTAATAGTAGGCATCTGCAACGCAACGAGATCCTGCAGGTCATCCAGTTTTCGAAGCGACTCCACTCGGCCGTCGATCGAAATACCCGCTAGGTTGGACGCCGCGCCAAACTGTTCGAACCACCAGTCCTCTACACCGGCCGCCCACCATCGGACGAAGAACTCATGACCGGCACCGACATACTTTGCTGCAACAATCTTCGAGAGCAGAGCTTTCCATGCATCGCCGGATGCCGCAGCATCCACGCCAAGTCGCACAGCCAAAGTCTGTTCATCCACCAGCAGACCGGTCGGCATCAAGAATCCCCGCATGAACCCGCAGGCAGCAACATGGAGCGCAGTTCGCCGACCACTAGCCAATCGATCATGAAAACCGGAGTGAGACCATGACAGGAGCAAGTCTTGGCTCAATCCCAGAACTTTCGAGATTGCTTCTGAGTTCATCGGATCTGCGGCAGAGAGAACTTCGTAGACCTCTTCCAGCCCTAGTAGGCCGTGCTGCACCGCGACAAGGCTCTGGCTCAACTCCTCCTTCTGAATTCTTAGGTCGAATAAATCATCACTAGTAGGATCATCTCCAATATTCTCTGCCACTCGAGCACTGCCGGCAAACCTTACGATAGGGAATTCTGGAATCTTTCGAGCGCGCTGCTTGACACGAATATCTTGTGCGATTCCTGGCCCCGTGCCGAGTTCACCACTGGATGACGACAGATCGACATCCATCAGCACACCAACAGGCACCAAGCGTTGGCCCAGAATCTCCCGCCGCGCTTCCTCTGGGCTCATCACGACCACCTTGATCGCTTGAGGACCAGACCCTAGTCTACCCGCAAATGACCGAGCCTCCTCTAGGGAGTCATCAACAAAGACCCAGTCACCTTTAGTCATCTTCTACCTCCGGTTGTAGGAGCAGTTCGAAACAGGTTGAGAAGCCTTGCGGTGGATCTGTCACCAAGACCTCCCCTCCGACGTTGCTAACGATCTGGCTAACAATCCACAAACCAAGCCCTGTGCCCGTGGCATGCTTGATATCCGTTTCGCCACTGGGAGCGGCCACTCTGGTCGTGAAAAAAGCATCAAAGACTCGTTCTCTAAGGACCTCGGGGATCCCATCGCCCGTGTCACAAAAGCGCAGTCTCAGCCGAGACTCTGGCAATTCAACTCGGTCTGCAACGATCAACACGCGTCGCGCAGCTTTCGATCGTTTCATCGCCTTCACTGCGTTGGTGTAGAAGTTCAGGAGAATTGAAGCCAGTTCAGCTGGATGCATGGGGCTAGTAAACATGGGATCAAACGCAGGCAAATCGACCGTCAGGGAGATCGACTGAGATTCTGCCTGCAATCGAACACCTCGCTCAAAATCCTTGACTGATTTCGTGAGGCTGACTGGCGACATTGAGCGTGCCGACCTAGCGGCTGCAAGCGCATTTAGGTACGAAGTCAGCGTGTCCAACCGAGACAGCATGGAATGAGCTCGATGCGCTTGCTCTAAAAACAAGGGATTTGAAGCTTGCGCGTCAGTCGCCGCAGAAAATACACACTCGAAATCGATGCGAAACGCATCAAAGGTCATCCCGGTTTCGTGACTGAATTCGGCTGTCGTCATTCCAAGAGTTGCCAAGTACCGAAGCATCGACTTCTCGTCGGCCAATCGCGCCTCTGCGGCCTGCATCTCGACCTTCGCAGCCTCGGCGACAAGCACTGCATTCGTTGCCTGAGCAACCACTAGTTCAGTCGCACCCGAGCTCGGCTCACGCATCGATTCCTTCGCCGCTTCCTCGACTGACTTAAGCGCATCGACAACCGCATCCAGACTACCTTTCAGGGATGCTGTGGGACGCGATCCTGCGCGAGCTTTTGTTCCGCGGTCGTCGGAGATACAGATGACCGCGGTCTCCAACACCGCGGAGATCAACGCGCGCAATTCCAAGAACGCGGGGTTCTGAATCAATCCTTCTCTGGACGTATTTTCATCAAACGTCTCACCAGCAGGATCATTTACCTCTACAACGCCAAAGAAATTACGATTCGCGGCAGGAACGAGCACAGACCGTTTCGCGTACTTCTCATCGAGCCCAAGCCAATCATCCCCGGGTTCACCATACGGAATCACTCTAAAGCCATTTCGGTACAACCGAACGCCACCGCTTTCGGACAACACATCACGAATTCTCGAAAAGACCAAGCTCGGCAATAATTCAGGCAACAGAATTACATAATACGTCTTCATCCAGACATTTTTGATATGCTCGTAACTGGGCGGATTGCGGCTATCTCGATGCTCAGCGTGGATCCTCGTCCAATCACGACTCTTACCAAATCGATTTTTTGCGATGCACCAACTCGCCTCGCCGGCAGAGTCGACCTTCAGTTCGACCACAACATGGAGGTGGTTGAGAATCTCGGTTTGCAAGTCCGCAACAACACTTTCGTCCCCATACTGCTCATCATCTCGTACAAACTTAACCTCAAAGCCCGGATCCACTTCCACAGTTTCATGCTTTGAGGCAGTCCCGTCCGAGTCCAACTTTGGACTCAACGAATGGCTTGCCGCATGTGCCTCGGAAGCCACAGCCGGATTCAACTCTTGACCGGGAGAAATCGGCTTCACAGGAAAGGGCTGCTGAAGCGCCAGCACACCTCTCCAGCACCGGCGGATTTGTGCATCCGTCCAAGCGTCGCGAAGTCCAGTAATCCTTACGAACGTGCCGTCTCGATCTCGTGGAATCTCTTCAAGATCAACTTTGACGTCCGCGAGAGTCTTACCGGCAACGAACTGAGTCCAGTTGACTGTCAGTCTCAGCGAAGAATCCGACGACGCCCCCGACGTAACTAAAGAGAGATGGTCGCCCAGGCGCTGGGTCGCGAAACGACCTATTCCCTTACGACCTGCTCGCTGTCGGTTAAAACGAGGCGATCGCGGCGCACGGACTTTGCCATCTCCCGCTAATCGCAAGAATCCTGCAATCAGTTCATCCCGAGTCATCCCAGAGCCGTTGTCGCGAATTTCGATTGCCGCGCAGTCACCACTCCCCACGAAACGTACATTGACCTCGGTGGCGTCGGCATCGAATCCGTTCTTTACGAGTTCGACCAGGGCCGTCTCCTGACGTGCTACGAGTTCACGCCCGAGACGTGTAACGATGGCCGCGTCTGTCTCGAACGAAAGCTGCTGCTTCACCGCGGTACCTCTACTGCAATCCCGTGCCGGCGGGAGTGTCTTCGTATCGTCAATTCCGCCAACATCTCAGCCGAAGCAACCCGCCATTGCTTTCCGTAACAATGGGGAAGCAACGCCGCGTTTGCAAGCTCCTGGGCGAGGTCGACAGAGCCTGAACGCAAGGCTATATCGATACGACCCAACAAAGTTGGATCCAACGCCTGACCTGCATCCAGCACAGGCAGGTTCCTCGCATCAGTGAGTTCGAACTTCAACACACCGCCTCCGTACGTTCGTCCCAATCTTTCAGCGGCGAGCTGTCCAAAGACCGACAGAGAGGTAAGCACCGCCGCGGCTCGGTCAAGGGCAGACGAGCCGTCCAAGAAGGCGACTTTATGAAGAGTATTCGTACAATAGATACCACGCCCCGCCAACACGATCCTGTAGCCATAGTCGTTCATATAGGTAAAGATGGCATCACACGCCGCCCCGCGATCAATTTTCCACCACGGGTCGCGCTTGCGAAACCAGGCAGTCGATTCTCGATCGGCAGCGGAGACCTTCTCCAAGTACTTCGCGACTTCCCTACTCATTACCTTTGGGCTGAGCATCCATGTGCTTTGCCCCGATTCGGCCAGCGACACCAGATCGGACCGCGTGATGCTCACACCTCGCACATGCTTGGCTCGCGACACCACGGGGCACACATCTCGAACAGAAATTTTGGCTGTAACGCGTTCTGCTTCAGACATCAGGAAGATGTGATTTCTACCGGTTACTGCCCCAATCGACAGCCGAGCGACGTCAGAAATCTTCCGGCACGACTCAAATACATTATCGAACACGCTGGAGGCGACAATATGGCTGGACTTAGGCTCTTGACTCTTTGGACGCCAAACGCCGATCGAGGGTTGTTCACAATGGCCTCGGTTGAAGTCCTCGGCAAGGATTACAGCCCCTCGTTCGTCCGCCCCGCCGTCCCAAAGAGGCCTTTCCGTCAGTTGAAGAATTTTGACACTGCCGAATTTCTTGCACAGCCGTGCAAGCAACGCCTTTCCATAGACCGTAAAAGCGGCGGACGCGGGTACGATTGACGCAAGACGTCCACCGTCCGCGAGAAAAGACATCGCATGCAGAAGGAAGTGCACCCAAAGACCAGCCGCACCAACTACTCCGAACTTCTCTCTAAGGAACTTCCGTCTTTCCGCGGCGATGGAGTGATTTCGAGTGAACGGAGGATTTGCAATAACCGCATCAAACGCAACATAATCGACAGGATTCAGCGCGAGAAAATCCGCTAGTTCGACTTGCACACAACTGCCCAGGTCATTCTTCAATTTTGCCGCGGTCGACGCATCGACGTCACAAGCAACCACTCGAATTTTCGCACTTCCACCGATGGCTCGAAGTCGAGAAAGCACAGCACGGACGAGCGCTCCTCCTCCGGCACTTGGCTCCAGCACTGATCTACAGTCAGACCGAATCGCCCATTCTGCGAGCGAATTCGCGATTCCATCGGGAGTATAATAGGCACTCAGGCCCTTCACATCTCGTTCGGCAAATACTCGAAGGTTCACGAAGATCCGCCTCCTACCAGCGGCATGAAACTTCTCACTCTGACAAAAGCATGCCTACACACTTCGTCCGCTTCCGCGCATCGTCTCGCGATGCTCCAACCGACCGCGCCTGCCGGAATATTGTCTCTCATACACCATTGCACGCAAACGAATGGAGTGTTTGGGCTATCACAAGTAGCTACTGTTGAACCACCACTCGGTGCCCACGCCGAGGTAGTGCTCCACGCGGTTGAAGCCGAGGGGGTCGTCCGGCGCGTACAGCCGCCGCGCGCCGTCGCTGCGCAGGCTCGCCGAGTAGATGAGCTGCAGGTGCGGCCGCGTGTAGCTGCCGCGGCCCCCCGGCGTCACGAAGGGCACCGCCGCGAGGCGCAGCACCGAGCCCGCCAGCGCCCCGTTGCCCGTCACCGGGTCGATCGCGTTGTACGTGATCTGCTGGTAGCTCACCTCGGCGGCCACCCCCACGTAGTCGCCGAACCACACGATCGGCCGCGCCGACACCGCGCCCTCGACCAGCGCGTCGCGCGAGAACACCCCCGCGTCGGCGTCGCGGAAGTACCGGAAGTACGCCCCCACCATCAGCGCGAAGGGGCCGCGCTCCCAGTTGCCCGACAGGGCCAGGCGGAAGTCCTGCGCCCGCGCCGAGGTGCGCGCGCTCGCCAGCGTCACCGGAACATCGAGGTCACCGTAGGCCCCGAGGCCCTGCGCGTAGCGCACGAACACGTTGACGAAGGACGGCCCGCGGTAGAGCCCCGCCTGCGCGCCCAGCACCCAGCCGCTGTCGCCCGGCAGCTCGATGCGCGCGCCCGCGTCGGTGAGCTGCCGCACCCCCGAGGCCATCGCGTGGTACTCGCCGTAGACCGACAGCTTCAGCCCCTCGCGCGCCGTGCGGCCCGCCGAAAACCACGTCGCCTTGGCCGTGGTCAACACCCGCGGGCGGTCGAGCAGGAAGGCCGTCTGCGGGCCGAAGCCGTCGCGCGGCGCCACGCTGATCGTCTGCAACTGGTACGGGTCGTCGAGGCGGTTCATGCCCACCGCGGCCTGCAGCACCACGTGCCCGCCGGCGTGGTAGCGCGCGCCGCCGCCGACCATGTTGAGGTTGTCCATCGGCCAGAAGTTGAGCAGGTAGACGTCGTCGCCGCGGTACATGCGCGAGCCCACCCAGAGCGAGAGGTCGTCGCCGCCGACGCCCGTCTCCTCCAGGTAGAGGTTGCGCACGGCGAAGGTTCCGTCGAAGCGGCCGGTGAAGTGGAAGAGGCTCTCGTTGAAGGCGATGGTGGTCACCGCCCGCCAGCGCGCGCGGCCGAAGCGCGCGTCGTAGTTGAACTGCACCTCCGCGTAGGGCGCGAGCTGCAGGCGCGGACCGAACGCGACGATGTTCGTCGACTGCCCCGTGCGCCCGCGCAGGTCGCTCGCCACGCCCACGCGCCCGTACGACCCGAAGGAGAAGCCCGTCGGGGTGGTGGCCGTGGTCTCGCGCGCCGCCGTCACCGCGGGCGACGGCGACGGCGCGCTCGGCGGCAGCGGCTGCGCCCCCGCGACCGGAGCAACGAGTCCCGCGCCCAGGGCGCACGCGAAGGGGAGCAGCGACGGGCGGTTCACGCGCGCGACGATACTTCCCCGGCGCGCGAAAACCTACGGGGAGGAGAACCCGCCGAGCGCGGTCATCGAGCCGTTGACGTTGTCGCCCGCCGCGTCGCGGATCATCCACAGCGCCACCGCGTCGCGGCTCGCCGCCATCGACCCGTCGCCGATGCCGCACGCGATGCCCACGCTGCCGAGGCGCGCCGTGACGGCCTCGTCGCGGAGGGTCACCACGTCGCCGTGGCCCGACACCGCCGCGCCCGCCCAGACGCGCCCCGCCGCGCGGCAGATGGCCAGCGGCAGCGGCGACGGCAACGGCGTGCCCGGCCGCCACCGGGGGACGCCCTTGCGCGGCACCGGCAGCAGCGCCGCGAGCGCGAGCCCCGGCACCTCGGGGAGCGCGATGGCCGGCGGCGCCACCAGCCACGCCACCGCGACGATCACGCCGTGCATGTCGGCCACGACGAGGCTCTCGACGCCCACCGCGGGCAATGCTTCGGGCGCGTGCACGCTCGGCCGCGCGAGGTAGCGCGGAGGGACGGCGACCTCGTGCGCGCCGTCGGTGCACGGGATGGGCGAGACGACCGGCGCCGCGCGCGGGGCGAGGTCGTCGGCGGAGAAGGTTCCGGCCGCGACGGGGCCGACGGACTCGAGGATGGCGCGCAGCACGCCCACGCGTTCGAGCACGGCCAGACCGGTGCGGTGGAACTGCTCGAGCACCGCGAGGCGCTGCTTCGTCGCGGCGTCGGGGCCCGACTCACGGATGGCCGCGACGGCCGCCTTGGTGATCACCGAGAGGGGCAGCGTGCCGAAGCGCGCGTGGGCCGCCAGGACGCACTCGAACAACCCCGGGACGGCGGCGCGCGTGGCGTCGCCGGGCGCCTCGACCGACTTGGGCCGCACCGTGCCGATGCCCGGCGCGCGGGCGCGGCCGTCGACGAAGTGCAGCCCCATGCCGGGGCCGCCGAGGAGCACGCCGGCCGCGCCGAGCAGCGAGGCCGACGAGGCGCGCGCGGCGCCCGCGAGCAGCCCCGCGAGGGCCATGTCGACGGCGGTGCCCTGCTCGGCGAGGATCACCTGCGCCGCTGCCTGGGCGACCGTGTCGCGTGCGATGACCGCGTTGCGCATCGCCGATCAGCCGTCCTCGTCGAGGTCGTCGTCGTCGCCCTCGCCCTCGTCGTCGCCCTCCTCGTCGTCGTCGTCGAGCGCGTCGTCGTCGTCGCCGTCGGTGGCGAGCAGCTCGCCCGCGAGCTTGGCGAAGCCCACGGCCTCGCGCCACGCCGAGCCCGAGTCGAAGACCACGAAGGCCTCGTCGGCCCCGGCGATGCGCTCGGCGAGGGCCTCCAGGCGGCCCATGGTGTAGCGCTGGTCGGAGCCGAGGCCCCGCATGCGGGCGTAGACGATGTTCTCCTCGGGCTCGTTCTGGAGGGGATCGCCCGCGACGACGGCGTTGAAGTCGCTCGCGACGGCGAGGGCCTGCTCGCGCTCCCAGAGGCCCGACGGCTCCCACACGAGGATGGCGCCGAAGGCGCGCGCGCGCTCGAGCACCGGGAGGAAGCGCTTCAGGGCCACGCTGCCGGGCGAGACCGCGAGCGGCGTGCGGAGCACCACCACGCGCGCGCCGAGGGCGTTGACCTGGTTGCCGAAGCGGTCGAGCTCGGACTGCGTCTTGGCCGGGTCGCGCAGCGGCCAGTCGCGCTCGCCGTAGAGCGTGTCGGGCGCGACGGCGGCGAAGGTGAAGCCCTCGGGGGACGAGCGCTTCCAGGTGGCGAGCACCTTGGGCGAGGGCACCGGCTGGCGCAGGGTGAACTCCACGAAGCGGAGCTTGGCTTGGTAGCGTTCTCTGTGGACGACGAAACCCGCGGTGCCGACACGTACGTTGCTCATGGAAGGGCGCGGAAGCTACTCCACTCCGGCGCGCGGCTCCACCCGCCCGGAGGGCCCCGGCGGTCGATTGCGCGGGGGGTCATTCAGGCCGCCGGTGATCGAGTCCGGGCGCGACGCCCGCTGTGCCGACGGGCTGAAGCCCGCGGCAACGCTGGGATCAGTGAGGCACC
>JAQBQI010000406.1 GCA_028287085.1 Myxococcaceae bacterium | reverse complement strand
GCTCGACGGGCGAGCCGGAGATCATCGGATCCATCGGCGACGAGCTGCCCGTGGGCAACTGACGGATGTGACTGAAGTCGCGGCGGTGAGCGCCGCTACTCGATCACGCGGACGACGCCGGACATTCCCCCGCCCGCGTCGCCGCCGTGGAACTCGCAATAGAACGGGTAGAAGCCCGCGCGCGTGAAGCGCACCGGCGCGCTCGTGCCGGTCGCCGTGCGGACGATGGGGTTCATCGCCGTGCCGCGGGTCGAGGGGGAGAGCGGGTGCGAGCTGAAGGTTCCTTCCCAGGTGACGGTGTCGCCGACGCGCGCGGTGACGCAGCGGGGGGAGTAGGCGTTGCCGACCGAACCTCCGAAGCGCACCGTCGACGCGGCGGCGTAGTCGCCCGCGGCGGTGCACGGCGCGAGCGCCATGAAGCCGGGGGTGGTGCAGGTGCCGGCGATGCAGGCCTCGCCGGCGGCGCAGGCGCGGCCGCAGGCGCCGCAGTTGGCGTTGTCGGTGGCGGCGTTCACGCAGACGCTGCCGCGGCAGCTCGACATCGGGCCGGGGCACGCGACGTTGCCCGGAGAGCAGGACACGGTGCAGGTTCCGCCGAGGCAGATGTTGCCGGCGCAGCAGCGTTGGCCGCAGGCGCCGCAGTTCGACGAGTCGACGCTGGTCTGGCGGCAGATGCCGGCGCAGAACTGGCCGCCGGGGCAGTCGTCGGCCAGGCAGGTTCCGGCGGAGCAGAGGCGGCCCGCGGGGCAGGCGGAGCCACAGGTGCCGCAGTTGAGGGGGTCGGTGGCGAGGTCGACGCAGGCGGTTCCGCAGCAGAAGCGGCCGATGGCGCAGGCGCCGCAGCCGAGGCAGCTGCCGTTGGTGCAGCGGGCGCCCGCGGGGCAGGCGACGCCGCAAGCGCCGCAGTTGGACGAGTCGGTCTGCCGATCGACGCACGCGCCGCCGCACAGGATCCGCGGCGAGGCGCACGGCGCGTCGGGCGCGTCGGGCGCGTCGGGCGCGTCGACGACTGGGCGATCGGCGGGGACGTCGATGAGCGATGGCGTGTCGACGGGCGCGGGGACGTCGGTGGGCGCGGGGACGTCGGTGGGCGCGGGCGTGTCGATCACGACGGGGCGGTCGACGGGCGCGGGCGTGTCGATCACGACGGGGCGGTCGACGGGCGCGGGGGCGTCGGTGACGGCCGGCGTGTCGGCCGCGGGCGCGTCGGTCTGCGCGCCGCTGTCTGCGGGCGGAGTGGCGACCGTGGACGAACAGCCGACGAGGCTCGCGAGGAGGGCGATCGACAGGACGCGCATCCGGCGATGGTCACAGGAGCGCCGGGCGGAGCGCAACGGGCGGGGGGGTCGAGCGGGGCGCCGCTACCCGCCCCCGAAGCGTCGCGCGAAGGGACCGATGGTGCGGCGCTCGGGCGAGGTGTCGAGCACCGCGAAGACCACCTCGGCGAAGACCCCGCGGAAGCCTCCCCGGAGCGCGGCGTCGAAGCGCGCGGCGACGAGCTCCGCGCTGCCGCCGAAGGCGCCGCAGCCCCACGCGCCGAGCACGACGGCGTCGTGGCCGTGCCGCGCGGCGACCGCGAGCACGCGCGCGATACGGTCGTCGTAGACGGCGTCGAGCTCGTCGAGGCGCTCGGGGGAGTTCTCGCGCAGGGCCTTCACGTTGGGCGCGGGCGACGTCACGAAGGCGGCGCGCCACGGGGCCTCGAGCAGCGCCTCGTCGTCGCCGCGAAACACCGGAACCTCCGGGGCGTAGAGCGTCCACGACGCGTACATCGGGTCGCGCCGCGCGCGGTGGGCCTCGTACATGGGCGCGCCGTCGAGGCACGCGGAGAGGGCCGACGCGCGGCAGAGCGACTCCTCCTGGGCGCGCGCGCCGCTGAGGAAGCCGCCGCCGGGGTTGCGCGCCGACGCGAAGTTGAGCGCGGCGGGGCGGCGGCCGGCGTCGACGAGCGCGCGCGTGGCGGCGAGGGTGCTCTCGCCGCGGGTGGCGAAGCGGGTGTCGTGCGCGCCGGGAGGGGGCCGCGGGATGACCTCGGTCGGCGGATAGGCGCGCGCGCCCGCGCGGGCCCGGTCGACCTCGGCGGCGAGCTCGACGACGCGGCCCGACGGGGCGGCGTAGCGACCGGCGCGGAGGATGGCGACGGCCTCGGCGCCGAGGGCGGCCGCGACGGGGCGGGGCAGGCTGCGGGGGTCGCGCATGGGCATCGGGAGCAGTGGCGCGATGCTACCGCGGGCGTCGACGAACAGCGCCGCATTCGCGGCGACGCCACGAGGGCCCGCGGGGCCCCCGTCGGGGCTCATCGCGACCGCGCGATGACGTGGACGAGCAGCCCGGGGTCGATGCCCACGCTGAGCGAGAGCTGCTGGGTCACGACCCCGGGGCCGCTGAGAAACTGGTGCGCGAACTCGACGTCCACGACGCCGCCCCCGAAGAAGATCCGCGCGCCGTTGCGCATGCCCCAGGCGGCGTCGCCCGACTCGGGGCTCGCGAGCACGAGGCGCGGCGCCCACGCGACGCCCCACGTGGCCCACGAGAAGCCGGGCAGCAGGCCTACGGAGAACTGCGTCACCTGCCGCCCGCCGAAGCCCGAGGTGCGGTCGACCCCGACGTCGGCGCCGGCCAGCCAGCGCGAGTCGTCGAAGGCGGGGACGAACACCCGCGCGCCGATCGTGGCGCCGTACGCGAGCGCGGTGCCCTGGCCGACGCCGCCCGTGTCCCCGATCGCGTCGCCGACCGAGAGGCGGAGCGAGAAGACGGCGACCGGGCGCTCCGGGGGGGCGTCCGCCGCGGGGAGGGCGCGCGGCGCGGGCGCGGGCGCGGACGCGGTGACGGGCGGCGGCGCCGCGTAGAAGGTCTGCGCGGACCCGAGCGCCGGGAGCAGCGTGATGATCGCCGCGGCAAAGATCGCGACCGGGGGACGAAGCAGACGAGGGGCCATCCCTTCAGCAACGGTGGTGCCGTGCCGCGCGGCGGCCCGATGGAGCGTCTCGCGCCCGCCCGCGAGGGACGACCTGCGCACGAAGCTGCGCGACTCGCGCGGCGGTGCGCGCAACGCGCGGAGGCGCCGCGCAAGGTCACCGCGCGCGGCAGGGTCCCGCTGCCGGCCTCACTCCGCGAGCGCGCGCTTCAGGTGCTTCGCCAGCGCCGCGTAGAGCGCCGCCAGCGCCGGGGCCGACGCGAGGCTGCGCTCGCGCGCCACGAGGGCGAGGCGGAGGTCGAGCGCGCGGAGGCCCGGCGCCTCGACGGGGGCGGCGACCCTCGCGGGCAGCTCGCGCGCCGCGAGCGCGGGGAGCAGCGCCGCGTAGTGCCCCGAGGCGACCGCGAGCGCGGCCTGGGGGAAGGTCTCGCAGCGCAGGGCGACGCGGGGCTCGGCGCCGAGGGCGTCGGCGAGGGTGGCCATCGCCTCGGGGGCGCCGGTGACGTGGACGAAGGGCAGCGCCGTGAGCGCGCGCCGGTGCATCGCGCGCGGGGCGAAGAGGGCGTAGCGGAGGGTTCCGACGGGGGCGCTGGCGATGCCGTCGGGCTTGCGGCGGCTGCGCGAC
>JAQBQI010000350.1 GCA_028287085.1 Myxococcaceae bacterium | reverse complement strand
GCGGGCGCGGGTGCTCGCTCGTCACGCCCGTGATGCGCATCCCGTGGGTAAGCAGGCGCCCCCTGACTGGGGCTGTCGAACGGGGACGCCGCTTCGACTTCCGAACACCTGCACCGGGGGCGTCGGTCCGCTTCCGGAAGGTGCACTGGCGTCCCTGTTCGACAGCCCCAGTCAGGGGGCGCCTGCTTTCGCTTGCCCGGGGTGCAGGCGAACGCCAAACCCCGGTCCGGACGCGGGCCCGGAGAGGCGTCACCGAACGCTTGGAAACAGGCCCTCCCAGGAACTTGTGTCCCGAGGTGAACCATTCATGGAGAGGGGGACGGGGGGTGAGGTCGCCGAGCGCGAGGCGGAGGGGAGGGACTCACCCCGCTCACCGCCGGCCGGTCACGCGGTGCGCGCCGGCCGTCGGTGGGGGGGAGGAGCGGTCAGGGGTTGGTGAACGAGCCGGCGCAGAAGCCGACGCTCTCGTCGACGCCGCACGAGCTGCTGCCGCGGAGCGACGAGCTGCCCTCGTGGTGCCAGTACCAGCGGTTGCGCTGCGGGGAGAACGTGAACGAGCACATGTCCGACAGGCCCGAGAAGGCCGTGGTCGGGAACGTGGCGAGCGTCGTCGTCGCCCCGGCCGGGACCGTGGTGCGGGCGATGGTGTTCGCGTTCTGCACGTAGGCGACCGAGAGGACGCCGCCGGAGAACTCGGCCACGCCCCAGAACGCCCAGCTCTCGCAGCCGGTGTGCGCGGGGACGGCCATCGCGCCGAGGTCGACCACGCTGCCGGTCGCCAGCGAGACGTCGTAGGCGCGGGTGCCGTTCAGGATCACGAGCCGGTCCCAGCCCGAGAAGATGCCCGTGCCCGAGCCGAGCACGAGGGCCTGCGACAGCGCGATGACGCGGCCGGTGAGGGCGCCGGTGTTGCCGTCGACCTCGAGGAGCCGGGTGGCCGTGCCGCCGGTGAAGGCGGTGAGCTGCCCCGCCGCCGAGGCGAGGACGTACACCGCGCCGGTGCGGAGGTTCTGCGCGAGCGCGTCGAGCTGCACCGGGGCGGTGGCGACGGCGGCGCCGTTGCCGAGGTCGGCGTTGCTGAAGCGGCCGGTGGCGGTGTCGCCCGTGTAGAACACGTTCGTCGGCGAGACGGCGATGCCGCCGCGGTCGTCGCCCGTGACGGCGGCGTGCTCGATCGACGAGCAGGCCGTGGCGGTCAGCGCGCCGACGCGGAAGCCGTCGTCGGGGTAGCTGAAGGCCGCGGTGCAGTACCCGATGCTCTCGTCGCCCGTGCGGAACTGCGACGTGCCCTCGTGGTGGAAGTACCAGCGGTTGGTCGCCGGGCGCACGGTGAACGAGCACATGTCGCTCAGGTTGGTGAAGAGCGAGAGGGTGGTCGTGGTGCCGGAGGGCACCGCGGTGCGCCGCACGGTCGTCGAGTTGCCGACGTAGTCGACGTAGAGCTGGCCGCCGAAGAACTCGAGCGTCCCCCAGTAGGCCCAGCTCTCGCAGCCGGTGCGGACGAGGGCCGGCGTGGCGCCGAGGGGCGTCACGAGGCCGTTGGTCGCGATGTGGAAGAAGGCCGCCCCGGTGTGCACGCCCATGCGGTCGTAGCCCGAGAAGATGCCCGTGCCGCTGGGGAGCGCGATCGCCTGCGACAGCGCGATGGCGTTCGTGGTGAGCGCGCCCGTGTCGCCGTTGATCTCGATGAGGTGCGTCGCGGTGCCGCCCTGCCCGATGGGCACGGTGGCGCTGCTGCCGAAGGTGTACACCTGCCCGGTGCGCAGGTTGCTCACCAGCGCGTCGTAGATGCGGCCCACGCCGACGGCGGGCGTCAGGGCGGCGACGCCGAAGCGGCCCGTGGCCGAGTCGCCCGTGTAGAACACGTTGGTGTTCGAGGTGACGATGCCGCCGCGGTCGTCGCCGGTCACCCCGGCGTGCTCGACCGCCGCGCAGCCCGACGTCGAGAGCGCGTCGATGCGGAACGACAGGCCCGAGATGCGGGTGGTGCAGACCCCGGCGGCGCAGGCCTGGTTGGCGGCGCAGCGGGTGTTGCAGGCGCCGCAGTTGTTGACGTCGGCCGCGGTGGACACGCAGGTGCCGCCGCAGAGGACGGTGCCGGCGGCGCACGCGCAGGCGCCGGCGGCGCAGGTGCGGCCGCCGGTGCAGACGGTGCCGCAGGCGCCGCAGTTGTTGTTGTCGGTCGCGGTCGTGACGCACGCGCCGTTGCAGAGCGCCGTGCCCGCGGCGCAGGCGCCGGCGGTGACGGAGAGCTGGTACGGGCCGCCCGCGCCGCAGCTATCGACGTAGAGGACGTGGAGGCCGGCGCCGGCCGAGAGGGTCGACGCGAGGGTCGCGCTGCCGCCGCAGGTGGCGTTGGCCGCGCAGACCGCGACGGGGGCGCGGCCCGCGCTGCGCTGGTCGACGGTGAGGTTGGTGAGGCCGCTGGCGCGGGCGACCGCGCTCACGGGGAGCGCCGCCGAGCCCGGGCAGGTGATGGCGTAGTAGGTGACCTCGGGGCCGGTCGAGCAGCAGGCGCCCGCGATGGCGCTGGCGCCCGCGAGGTTGCCGGCGCCCGTGAAGGTCGAGCCCGCGGTGACGCCGAGGCGCTGCACGACGTTGCTCGCCGGCAGGTGCTGGAAGCGGATCGTCGACTCGCCGCCGGCGCCGCAGCCCGAGAGCACCAGGAAGTAGGTGCCGGCCGGGAGGAGCGCGGCGATCTGCGCGTCGTTGACGTTGGGGAAGTTGCAGCCCGCGAGGCCGCCGTCGTCGTTGCAGGTCGCGCCGCTCGGGAGGTTGGCGGCCGTGACGTTGACGTTGGCGGCGGTCTGGATGAACAGCGACGGGTCGCCGCCCGCGGCCGACGTGGTGTCGGCGTAGACGATCTCCGGCACGGTCAGCGTGAAGCGGTAGAACACGTCACGCGCGGTCGCGCCGGTGGTGCAGCCGCACGCGCCGTCGGTGCTGTGGTTGGCGGCCGAGGTGTTCACGACCACCGTGGTGGAGGGCGTGCTCACGTCGAGGGTGATCGCGCCGACGGGGTTGTCGTTCGGCGGCGGGCCGGCGGTGCAGACGCCCGCGGTGCAGGGCGCGGTGCCCGGGCACACGCGGCCGCAGACGCCGCAGTTGGTGTTGCTGGTGCGCGCGTCGACGCAGGCGCCGCCGCAGAAGGTGAGGCCCGCGGCGCAGTTGCACGCGCCGGCCTGGCAGGTCTGGGCCGCCGGGCAGGCGTTGCCGCAGGTGCCGCAGTTGGTGTTGCTCGCGCGGGTGTCGACGCAGGCGCCGCTGCACGCCGTCTGCCCGGCCGGGCAGGAGCAGACGCCCAGCTGGCAGGTCTGGCCGCCGGCGCACGCGTTGCCGCAGGTGCCGCAGTTGGCGTTGTCGACGCGCGTGTCGAGGCACGAGGTGCCGCAGGCCGTCTGGCCCGCCGGGCAGGTGCACGCGCCGCCGGCGCAGGTCTGGGCCGCGCCGCAGGCGGTGCCGCAGCTGCCGCAGTTGGCGTTGCTGGTCGCGGTGTTCACGCAGACGCCGCCGCAGAGCGACTGGCCCGCCGGGCAGGCGCAGGCGCCGGCCGCGCAGACCTGGCCCGCGGGGCAGGCGTTGGCGCAGGCGCCGCAGTTGGCGGGGTCGGTCTGCGTGTTGGCGCAGGTGGCGGTCGCGCCGGTGCCGCAGGCGGTCTGG
>JAQBQI010000348.1 GCA_028287085.1 Myxococcaceae bacterium | reverse complement strand
CCGGGGTCATGGCCGCCGACGCGCTCGCGGGCGTCGCCCACGACCCCGCCGACGTGCTGCGCGCCGCCACCGAGATCGAGGGTCACCCCGACAACGCCGCGCCCGCCATCATGGGCGGGCTCTGCTGCGCGGTGGTCGACCGCGACGTCCACGCGGCGTGCATCGCGGGCCTCGCCGACGTGCGCGCGGTGGTGGCCTCGCCCGAGGGCGTCTTCCCGACGAAGGCCTCGCGCGGGGCGCTCCCCGCGACGCTCGACCACAAGGCCGCGACGGCCAGCCTGGGCCGCGCGGTCTTCCTCTCGCACGCGCTGCGCGACGGGCGCATCGACGACCTCGGGTGGGCCTTTCGCGACGCCTTCCACCAGCCCTACCGGTCGCCCCTGCTGCCGGGGCTCGCCGCGGCCATCGCGGCGGCGCACGCCGCGGGCGCAATCGGGGCCTTCCTCTCCGGCGCGGGCTCGTCCTCGATCGCCCTCGTGCGCGACGACCCGGCGCTGGTCGGGCGCGTGTCCGCGGCGATGCGCGCGGCCTACGAGGCGGCCTCGACGCCCGTGACGCTGCGGGTGCTCGCGGTGAACGCGCGCGGGGCGACCGTCTCGCGCTAGCGCGTCGACCGGGCGAGACGCCCGAGCGGGGCCCTTCTACGCCCTGGCGCGGTGGCGTATACCCGGCCCCGCGATGCGACACTCGAGCGGAGCCTTCAGGGTCTGGGCGGCGGCGTTGGTCTTCTCGGCGATGGGCTGCGCGGCCGACCCGCCGACGCCCTTCGACGAGGCGGCCGCGGAGACGGGCCTCGACGGCACGCTCTCCTACCTGCCCGACGAGGTGCGCATCCAGCAGGGCGGTCCGCGCGTGGCGGCGGGCGCCTCGACGGAGGTGTGGTCGGTGACCAACCGCTGGAGCGACACCGACACCGTGGCGGCGCGCGCCGCGGGGGTCGCGTGGCCCGCCGGCTCGGGCCTCGACTGGGAGCAGAAGTACGAGCGCTGGCTCAACGCGTTCCGGCGCGTGGCGCGCGGCGGGGGCTCCGGGCACACGCTGGCGATCCCGACGCCCTACGGCGACCGTGTCATCGGCGCCCCGACGCTGGAGTGCGCCGAGACCGCGGTCTTCCTGCGCGTCGCCTTCGCGAGCTTCTACCACCTGCCCTTCTTCCTCCAGGGCTGGGACTCCCAGGGCCGCCAGGTGCTCTACGCCGGCCACTTCGGCTTCGTGAACCGCACGGGCCAGCGCGTGGCGCGCTTCCCGCTCTTCCGCACGCAGTACCGCGACCACGAGACGGCGTGGCGCGCGGGCGCCGCGTGGCCGAAGGACGCCACCCTGCGCGGCTACCACCTCGGCGACGACGACACCGTGCCGTGGATCCCCTCGACGGGCGGACGCGCGCCGGGGGCGGGCGCCTACTTCGACGAGATGTTCCTCAACAAGCGCGTCGGGTACTTCATGCGGCTGGTGCTGCTGTACTTCGGCAGCGCCAACCTCGCCGACGGGGCGAACATGTTCCACGTGCGGCCCGAGGCCATCTCGCCGGGTGACGTGCTCCTCGAGCGCTGGCAGCGCGCGGGCATCGGCCACACCATTCCGGTCGTGAGGGTGAGCGAGCCGATGACCGGTCGCTTCGCCGTCGACGTGATCTCGGGCTCGATGCCGCGGCGGCAGCCCGTGTGGGACGACCCCGCGAGCGCGCGGCACTACTTCACCCTGGAATACACGGGCGGCGTGGGCACGACCTCCGACGGCGCGGCCTACGCGACCCTCGGCGGCGGCCTGCGCCGCTGGCGCACCGCGGCCCTGCGCGACGGGCAGTGGATGAACGAGGTCTCGACCCGCGACCGCGACGAGACCATCGACGAGGCCGACCTCGCGGCCATCGCGGCGCGGCCCGCGCGCTTCGGCGAGATCCTCGTGGTGCCCAGCCTCGAAGACCGGCGCAACGCCGCGCTCGGGCAGATCCGCGCGGCCCGCGAGCACCTGCGGATGTACCCCGCGAGCTGCTCGGCCCGCGCCCGCCGCGAAGACGCCTTCGAGGACCTCTACCGCATCGAGGAGGAGTCCGGCCGCACCCGCGCCGAGACCGACGGCGCGAACCGCCTGCTCGAAGACTGGGTCTTCGCCGAGCTCACCTACGACCGCTCGCGCACCTGCTGCTGGAACACCAGCACCGCGACGATGGCCGAGGTCGTCCTCGACTACGCGGCCGTGGAGCAGCGGCGCAACGCCGCCGCGGGGATGTGCGCGGCGCCGACGGTCTTCCGCGCCGAGGGGGCCTCGACGACGAGCGACGGGTACCGCCGCTGGCGCGAGCACGCCGCGACGATGGGCCGCGGCGCCGACTGGCGCATGTGGAGCGAGGACGAGCCCTGCACCGCGCGCGGCAACACCGACGACGCGCCGAGCGGCCGCGGGCCCGCCTTCACCTGCCGCTGAGGTCGCCGCGACGGCGCTGATTCCCTGACCCCCGCGCCCCGTTCGGTGGGCTATCCTCCGCCGCGAGCGCACGGATGGAGCAAGAGAATCACTGCGAGCACTGCGGCTTCGACCTGAGCCGCCTGGAGATGACGGTGCTCTTCGCGCGCAAGGGCGCCGAGCCCCGCAAGCTGCACTGCCCCATCTGCCGCAGCGACCGGGTGAAGATCCGCGCGCTCGAGCGGGTCTTCCCGCGGGCCGACTCCGGGCGCTGGGTGCGTTGGCGCGAGGGCGGCGTCGCGGGCCCGGCCAACGTCATCGCCGTCGGCCGCCTCAAGCTGCGCGTCGAGAGCGAGATCGAGTCGCTCTCCAAGGAGCAGATCTGCTTCCGCTCCGTGCCGGTGTTCCTGTCGGGCGGCGAGCGGCGCATCCCGGTGCTGCCGGTGATGCCCGAGTACCTCGACTGCCTCGACCCGGCGCAGGTGCGCCTCGCGCGCGAGAAGCCCGAGCTCTTCGGCCGCGTCATCCACGAGCGCGGCAAGTCCCGCTACCAGTGCGTGCTCCCGCTGCGCGGCCTCAAGCAGACCGAGTGGCCCACCTACGAGTGCGACCTGCTCCCGGCCAACCCCTTCTCGCCCAACGCGGGCGACGTCGACGCCGTCGCCTTCCGCGGCGTCACCCTGCGCGTGTGGCCCAACCTCAAGCGGCCCACCCACGCGTGGCGCTATTACGTGGTCGGTATTCAAGCCGCCACCGAGGAGGGCATGGCCCTCTTCGCGCAGGGCCGCATGCTCCGCACGCGCATGCTGGTGCCGCCGAGCGACGCCGACGGCCGGCCCGTCAGCGAGACGAAGCTCGAGGTCGTCGCGCTCGACCAGGAGGTCGGCCGCGAGGGCGAGAGCGGCCCCACCGGATTCGTCGGCGCGACCCGCAAGGGGCGGCCCGCGTGGGTGAGCGTCGAGTTCATGCAGGCCACGCAGGGCGGCGGCGCCGAGGCCGTCGGCGGCGGGCTCTTCCCGCTGCCGCCGCCCAGTGACTCGCTGCCGAGCGACACGTGGTCCTTCGGCGTCGACTTCGGCACGTCCAACACGGTCATCGCGGTGAAGCGCCGCGACGGCAGCCTCCAGTGCGTCGCCCCCGAGCGCGGCCGCGACCGTAGCTCTACGACGCTCAAGCTCCTCGACGGCGGGCCGCCCACCATCCAGCGCGGCATCGACCTCTGGCCCGGCGGCGAGTGGTCGGGCCCCTCGCACGACCTCCTCCCGAGCGAGCTCGGCTGCGTCCGTAAATGGACCGACGTGGCCAGCGAGTCGGCCATCAACGCGCTCTCCTTCGGCAAGGACTTCGGCGTGCCGCTGCGGGGCGCGTCGAGCGCGGTCTCCTCCGAGCACACCGTCAGCGAGTTCAAGTGGCTGCGCGCCGTCGAGAAGGACAAGAGCGCCCTCGCCCGCCGCGAGATCGTGCAGGCGCTGCAGTCGCGCTTCCTCGAGGGCGCGATGCTGATGACCGCGGCCTCGCTGCTCTCGGAAGAGGAGGCCGCGCCCAAGACGGTCAACGTCAATTACAGCTTCCCGCTGGCCTTCGACGAGGGCGACCTCGAGACGCTGCGCCTCGCCGCCGACGAGGCGGGCGCGCGCCTGAAGCAGCTCACCGGCGCCGACTTCGTCTTCCCCGCGACGCCGCTGGTCGACGAGGCCCAGGCGGCGGCGGGGCACGCGTCGTCCGACAAGATGTTCCGCGTGTACCTCGACCTCGGCGGCGGCTCGCTGGAGGTGCTCGTCGACGACAACCTCGCGCGCAACAACCACCAGGGCCACGCCGGGCTGCACCCGCACGTCATCAGCTCGTCGATCTTCTTCGGCGGCAGCGTCTACCTCCGCTCGCTGGTCGGCGCCGGCGAGGGCGACCGCCGCGGCGCCTGCGTGATGCCCGGCGTCGGGTCGTACACCCGGCTCGCGAGCGCGGTGCGCCAGAGCCAGTCGGCCAAGCAGCTGCTCGAGTCGCCGCACGTCATCGCCGAGGCGCGCAAGTCGACCGCCGAGCGCCGCGCTCGGGTCTTCATCGGGTACATCGTCGAGTACGTGGCGCGAAGCCTCGCCGGCGTGTGCCTCGAGCACGGGCGCACGGCGCAGGGCGCGCTCGACCTGTCGCGCAACCGCCTCTTCTCGCTCTCGGGTTCGGGCTCGCAGCGCCGCTGGATCCTCGGGATCAACAAGGGCCCGCAGCAGAAGCGCGTGGTGGAGTTCTGCCTGGTGCTGCTGGGCAACGGCTGGGGCTTCGGCGACATCGTCCGCGACGGCATGAAGACCGTCGAGCAGATGATGGCGCACCGGGTCTACGAGCGTCTCCTCGACCTCCTGCGGGAGACCGACATCGCGAAGGAGATCAGCGACGGCGAGTACAACCTGCTCGACCCGCGCGTGACCTTCGACGTGTCCTTCGTGCTCCCCGCCGAGGGAACGCACCGCAAGGCCGCCGTCGCGCTCGGCCTGCTCGGCGCGCACCACAACACCGAAGACTCCGCGCGCTTCTTCAAGAACCGCGCGCCCGAGCGGCACGGCGTGCTCGGCCTCGACCTGTGGCTCAACGACCAGAGCCGCCGCATCCCCTGGTACCGCCCCTTCGGACCGCCCGCCCAGGACGACCCGAGCCAGTTCGAGGTCTTCGTCCCCGTGGCCGAGCCCGCGCCCGTCTCGCCGTCGGCGCCCTCCTTCCTCGGCGCGCCGCCTGCCGCGATGCCGACCGCGATGCCGTCGATGCCGTCGATGCCCCAGGCGATGCCCTCGATGCCCCCCGCGATGCCCTCGCCGATGGGGGCCTTCCCGGGCTTCGCGATGCCGATGGAGATGGTCGCCTTCGCGCTGGTGCAGCAGTGGCCGATGCTGGCCGCGCAGGCCGCCGCGGCGGGCGTGAGCCCGGTGGAGTTCGCGCAGCGGCAGCTCTGGCAGCAGGTGGTGACGCAGGCCGCGCAGGCGGGGCAACCGCCCGAGCGCCTGCTCGCGACGCAGCAGTGGCAGAAGCTGATGCAGACGATGGCGATGCCCGGCATGACCGCCGAGCAGCTCGCGTGGGTGCAGAACCAGCAGATGACCTTCGTGACCGCGCAGGCCGCGCAGCGCGGACAGAACGCCGAGACCTTCCTCGCCGCGCAGCGGTGGGAGCAGCTCACGGCGATGCTCACCCCGCCGCCCGACCCGACGTCGGGCGGACTCCCGCCGATGCCCGGCATGCCCCCGATGCCCGGCGCGCCCCCCTTCGGAGGAACCCGATGAGCGACTTCAAAGGCCCCCCCGTCATCGGCACGCGCGAGCACTACCAGTTCGCCGAAGACCCCATCGCGCAGAAGGTCCAGGTGAGCATCCTGGAGACGCCGAAGATGCCCACCGAGCTGCCCTCGCCGTCGAAGATCGACCCCGGCCTCGAGGCCACCAAGCTGGCCCTCGAAGCCCAGCTGGCGAAGAACGCCATCGCCCCGCTGCCCCTCGTCCCGCCCGCGTCGACCCGCTGGCTGCGCTTCTCGCCCCTCGAGCTCTTCATGGAGCACGTCCTCGCCCGCCGCCTCTGGACCATCGAGTAACCCCACCCACCGCCATGGCACGCCCCCTCCGCGTCTCGGTCCGCTGTCCGCACGCCAAGCCCGAAGACCTCTGCGCGCTGCCGCCGGGCGTCCGCTACTGCCTCTGCTACGCCGACCAGCACCGCGAGCCGGTCGGTCAGGTGAGCGTGCAGCACGGGCAGATCCTCTGGTCGGTGCTCGTCGCCGGCCGCTCGCGCGGGCTCTACTCCTACGTCGCCGTCGTGCGGCAGGGCACCGTGCTCACCCCCGTCGAGCTGCAAGACGAGGTCGCCGTGCGCGAGACCGTCGAGAACGGCCGCGCCGTCTACGTGCTCCGCGGGCCGCGCGAGCAGCGCCTCGAGGTCGAGGCCGGGTCCCTCATCGAAGCCGCCGTCGAGAGCCGCGAGTACGTCGATGCCGTCGTCGTCACCACGCACTGAGGCCCGCCTCCTCGTCGCCGCCGCGCTCGCCCTCGCGGCCTGCAACGACCCCGCGCGCCCGGCACCCACCGGCCCGTCGCCGACCCTCGCGCCCGCCCCCGCGCCCGGCGTCGCCCCGGCCGCCCCGCCCGGCCGCGGCGCGCAGGTCTTCGTCGACGTCTCCGAGAGCATCCGCGGCTTCACCTCGGCCCGCTCGGTCGCGCTCCAGACCCTCCACGGCCAGGTCATCGAGGCCTCGCTCTCGGCGCTCCAGCTCAACAACCCCTTCCAGCGCTGCGCCGTCGACACGGCCGTCCACTGCGAGGCCCCGCAGCTCACCGCCCAGCAGGCCCGCCTGCCCGCGACTTACCGTGGCGGGTATTCCGCCCTGCACCTCGCGCTGCGCCGCCCGCCGCGCGCGCCGCGGGCCGACCTCCAGCAGCCCGACCCCCTCGACCCCTACAACGTCACGGTGCTCGTCACCGACGGCTTCCAGAGCACCAGCACGCCCTTCCAGCCGGGCGCGAGCGGCGACGTCGCGTGCACCGCGGGCGCCGATCCGAGCTGCCTCGCGGCCCTGCTGCGCCAGCGCGTCGAGGAGGGCTACGGGCTCTGGGTCGGCCGGCTCATCCTGCCCTTCGACGGCCGCTACTTCGCCGAGCGCCGCCTCGACGCGCCGATGTGGTCGCGCGTCACCCAGCACGTCGCCGCCCTCAACACCGACCCCCAATGGAACGGCGTGCACTTCGCCGCCAGCTCCCCCGCCATGACCGGCGAGTCGGGCGCCTTCCGCTGGCAGGGCGCGCGCCCGCTGCTGCTCTTCGTGCTCACGCGCGACATCCCCCGGGGCCGCCAGCTCGTCGCCGAGATGGAGCGTCGCCTCGCCGTCGAGCGCTTCACGCTGCGCCAGTCGCCCGCCGACGTCGCCTTCAGCGAGTGGTCTCCCTTCGAGGGACTCACCGCCCGCGTGCTCAACGCCGCGCGCAACGAGAGCGGCGGCGCGGCCGACAGCGTCATCGTCGACCGCCCCGTGCGCCAGGGCGAGACGATGGTCATCCCCGCCCGCTGCGACGTCCACGGCCAGGCGCGCATCCGCCTCGACGGGGTCATCCAGTTCGGCCCGATGCCGCCGCCCCCCATCGCGTCGGTGTCGCTCACCTGGCAGTCGCCGACGCCGCTCGACGGCTTCTTCCTCATGCCGCGCGAGCCCATGCGCACCGTCCCGGGGCCCTTCACCGTGCGCACCGGCATCGACTGCCGGCAGCTCCCGCCCGGCACCCGCGACTACGCCTTCGGCCTCTTCGGCCAATGGACCGTCAACCCCGCCGCGCTCGCCGCCGAGTGGTTCACGACGGGCAGCGCGGAGACCTCCTACGACAGCCCCGAGAAGGTCTTCGGCCTCGCCGACCTCGCGCGCACCGTGCTCGCCGCGGGCGTCAACCGGCAGGGCTACCTCGACCGCGTGACGCTGCGGGTCACGCGGCAGTAGGCGGCCTTCGCGCGTGGCGGTCTACGGCGTCGACCTCGGCACCACCTTCTGCTCGGTCGCGTACGTCGAGCGGGGGCAGCCCCACCTCGTCGCCCTCGAGCGCGGCGGCCCCACGCTCGCCTCGCTGGTGCTCCTCACCACCCGCGGCGCGCCCCGCGCGGTGGTCGGCGCGGGCGCTCCGGCGGCCTACCGCGAGCTCGTCGGCGAGGCCGAGCGCGCCCCCGACGACGCGGTGCTCGTGCGCGGATCGAAGAACCACATGGGCGTCGGCGGCGCCGTCTACGCCGGGCCTCCGTGGCGCCTCGGCGCGCAGGAGCTCTTCGCCACCGACGTGGCCGCCGTCCTCCTGCGCACGCTCGCCGAGATGGTGCGCGCGCGCCCCGCGCTGCCGCCGCTCGACGGCGTGGTGGTGTCGCACCCGCAGCGCTTCCGCAACCGCGAGAAGCTCGCCACGGGGCAGGCCGCGCGCATGGCCGGCCTGCCGCTGTGGGGGATGATCACCGAGCCCGACGCGGCGGCCTGGGCCTACGGTCTGCACTCGCGCGCGGCCGGCGGGCCGGGCGCCGCGCAGACCTTCATGGTCTTCGACTTCGGCGGCGGAACCCTCGACGTCACCATCCTCCGCCGCGACGGCGGCCCCGGCGTGGCGCAACTCCACGCCATCGACTCCTACGGGGTGCAGCTCGGCGGGCTCGCCATCGACCAGCGCATCCGCGACGCCCTCGTCGCGCAGTACGCCGAGCGCGCGTCCGACCACGCGTTCAGCCTCGCGGCGGTGAACGAGTCGACCCGCGAGCGCCTGCTCGAGATGGCCGAGTGGTTCAAGGTCTCGCTCAACACCGACGCGGGCACCGACCCCTCGCCGCTCTCGCGCGTGCGCCGTCGCAAGTTCACCCCGGTCTTCGACCGCGAGACCGAAGGCGAAGAAGTCACCCTCGAGCTCTCCCTCGCCGAGGTGTCGCGCGCCATCGGCGGCGAACTCGACCGCGCTCTCGCGTGCGCCGAAGAGGCCCTTCGCCGCGCTGGCCTCGACTGGAGCGCCCTCGACGAGGTGTTGCTTACGGGCGGCTCCTCGCTGCTCTGGCCCCTGCAACAGCGCATGCGCGAGCGCTGCCCAAGGGTGCGAATCCACGAAGATCCGGGGCACCCGCTCAACCCGTTGACCATCGTGGCGGCGGGCGCGGCGATCCACGGCGCGGCGCTGGCCGAGGGGGGCGCGCGGGTGGGCGTCGAGCTGCGCGGCGTGGTGCCCGACACCTTCTCGGTGCGCGCCTTCGAGCCCGCGCCGGGCACGCCCGAGGGACGCCGCGCGGTGCTCATCCCGCTGGTGCCCGCCGGGACGCCGACGCCCTTCGTCGGGCGACGGAGCTTCAGCGTGCGCGGCGGCTCGACGGTGCTCCCGGTGGAGGTCTTCGAGGGCCGCAGCGAGCGCGAGGCGACGCGCGTGGGCGAGTACCGTCTGAGCTTCGCGCAGCCCATGGCCGACGGCGCGAGGGTCGAGGTGCGCCTCGACGTGCGCGCCAACGGGGTGCTGGTGCTCTCGGTCGTCGACGCGGCGACGGGCGCCGTGCAGGAGGCCCGGCTCGACGAGGCGCCGGGGCTCTACTCCGACGACGAGCTCGCGCGCCGCGCGTCGTGGCTGCAATCACTCCGCGTCGAGTGGAGCGGCTGAGTCGCGCGGCCGCTGACTCGGTCAGCCCCTCGTGCGGCGGGGAAGGAATGAACCGCAAGGGCGCAAGGGTCGCAAAGGAGAGCCTGCACGGGCGGTCCGGAGGTCGGCCCGTGCCCTCCGTGTCGGCCGATGCTTCGGTCCTCACCAACGTCTCTCCCTCGCGACCCTTGCGCCCTTGCGGTTCGTTCCTTCCCCGCCACACGCGGGCCCGACCCAGCGCCCAGAACGCTCGTAGCGAAAGGGCGTGGAGCGCGTCGAGCGCGCAGCAACCACCGCGTCGGCGGCCGCGGCGTTAGCATCGCGCGCCGAGAGGAGCACCGTCATGCCCGAGTTTCCCGAGGTTCATCGTCAGGTCGTCTGGTTGCGAGCGCGCGTCACGGGGTGGGTGATCGAAGACTTCGGCTTCTTCGGCGGGCACTTCCCCGACCTGAAGGGCGACCCCGCGAAGGCGGGCAAGCTCGCCGCCTTCTTCAGGGGCGCGACCATCAACGCGGTCACCCAGCGCGGCAAGCACATCGTGATGGCGCTCCCCACCGGCACGCTCACCTCGCACCTGATGCACGCGGGCCGCTGGACGATGGCCGACGAGCCCTACGTCTCCAACTACCGCCACCACGTCCTTCCGCCCGACAAGAAGGCCAGCTCCTTCTGGATCGTCGCCCACGGCAAGCGCCTGGAGTTCAACGAGCCCGAGCACCGCGGCAAGGTGCGCGCGTACCCGGGCGAGGCGAGCGGCGCGATCGACGAGCTGAAGAAGCTCGGCCCCGACGTGCTGCTCACGCCCGAGAGCGACCCCGCCTACCCGACGCCCTGGACGGTCGACGCGCTGAAGCGCTCGCTCGGGGCCTCGCGCAAGGCCGTGAAGGAGGTGCTGCTCGACCAGGGCGCGCAGGCGGGCATCGGCAACATGTACGCGTGCGAGGCGCTGTACCGCGCGAAGGTCGCGCCCAACCGCGCGGCCAACGCGGTGACGGCCACCGAGGCCGCCGCGCTGCACGCCGCGGTCGTCGAGCTGATGTCGTCGGTGATCGCGAGCGACCTCGACTACGGCACGGTGATGAAGGTCTATCGGAAGGAGATCGACCCGGCCGGGCGCGCGGTGCAGGTCATCAAGATCGGCGGGCGGGACACCTACTGGGTGCCCGAGGAGCAGCGCTAGCTCAGCGCGTGAACGCGAGCGTCATGCGCTGGCGCGTCGGCGTGAAGGTGTTGTCGGTCTCCCCGTCGGCGACGCGGTTGGCGTCGTGGCCGCGCTCCCAGGGGAGGTCGACGCGCATGCCGCCGAGGATGTCGGCGTACGAGCGAAAGCGCCCGTCGAGGAAGGCCACGGCGAAGCGCGCCGACGACAGCCCGGAGCCCTCGAGGAAGACGGGGAGCCCGTTGGTGACGGTGTCGAGGTTGAGCGTGCCGCCCGGGTGCATCGCGAAGAAGGTGTTGTAGTAGTTGAACGACACGCAGGAGTTGATCATCAACACCTGGTAGCGGTTGGGGAAGTTCGAGGCGCTGTAGTTGCGCGCGTCGAGCGGGCCCGAACCGAGGTGCGAGTGCCCCGTGTACTGGAAGACGTCGACGTCGCGGAAGGCCGCCTGGTAGCGCTGCACGGCGCCGGTGCCCGCGCCCTCTTCGTCGCCGTAGTAGACGCGCACCTGGGCGCCGCCCGCGCGGGCCGTGCCGTTGATCGACACGTTGACCGACGCGCTCAGCGTCACGGCCTTGTCGCGCCACTGGCGGATCACCGTCTGCCGGAACGCGTCGCGCATCGCGAGCGGCACCTGCGTGGGGTAGTTGGTCTTGTCGACGATCCACTGGGCGACCTGGAGGGCCGTGACGTTGGTGATCGTGGCGCCGTTGAAGGTCACGCGGGTGAGGTCGGTGCCCGCCGCGGCGACCCGCAGCTCGGGCCGCGCCTGGAGCACCGTGCGGATGTACGTGAAGAAGTTTCGCGCCCCGTAGTCGTTGGGGTCGTCGTGCTTGTCTTCGCCGAAGAACGACCCGATCACGAGCTGCCCGTCGTCCCACACGCGGTGGTAGTCGGGGTACTTCGTCTCGCTGCGCGAGATGGTCGTGAGCTTCACCGAGATGGGGGTGAACCAGCGCGTGCTCTCGTTGACGGTGACCTCGCGGTCGCCGTTGCGGAGCAGCCGGCGCTCGGCCGCGAGGCGCGCGGTCTCGGCGCTGATGAGCGACTGGCACGAGCCCGTCTGCGGCTCGTAGTTGTACCAGATGCCCGAAGCGCCCCAGTCCATCTTCTCGGTCTGGCACTGCTGCACGATGTCGTCGGCGTGGGCGTTGTAGTCGCCGAAGAGCGTGGTGGTGTTGAGGGCGCGCGACGAGCCGAGGCGCAGCGTGACGATGGCGCGGTCGGTGTACGTGAAGCGCACGCGCATCAGCTGCGAGACGCGCGTCTCGGGGTGCGCCGGGTCGACCACGTCGACCGTGTCGCGCTGGAAGGTGCGCGCGTCGATGAAGGTCGGCGCCGCGGGCGTGTCGAGGCGGTTGCCGAGCCCCACGTCCATCGCCTTCAGCGCGCCGAACAGCGGGCGGATCTGCTGCACCGCCGCGCGCTGGATCTCCGCGTCGCTCGCGCCCACGCGCACCAGCACGTAGCTCTGGATGGTGGCGTTGCGGCCCACCGCGTTGGACCCGGTGATCTCGCTGGTCGCGAGGTCGGCCGGCGACTCGCTGTCGTCGTCGCCCTCGAGCAGCGCCTCGTCGGTCGCGCAGCCGGCCAGCGCCAGCGCCACACAGGAGACCCCGTAGCCGAACCGCGTCATCCGAGACCGCATGGAAGTTCTCCCTTTTCCGAGCCGCGCGACCCCGCTTGGTCGCCGCGAACGGCGGGTAAATACGCGATGGCGCCGATGTAGGTCAAGCACCCATATCGACAATGACGGCCCGCCCGGGAGGGCCCATTCGGCGGGGGCGACCGCGTTGCGCTCGGGGGCGCCGCTCCCGGATACTGCGCGCGAGGAGCCTACGACCCATGCGCGTCGCGTTTACCCGTCCGTGTATCTTCTCGGTGGCGGCGCTGGGCCTCCTCGGCGGCTGCTCCTCGAGCTCGGGCAACCTCCCGCCCGAGGTGCTCGACGCCGGCTCCGACGCGCGCGTCGACGCGGGCCCCGCCGACCGCCCGCCCCCCGCCCCGACGCTGCTCGCGGTGCAGCCGGGCCACGGCTCCTTCCTCGGCGGCACCGAGGTCACCCTGCGCGGATCGAACTTCGCCGACGGCGCCGTCGTGCGCTTCGGCGGCAGCCTGGTGCAGCCGCGCTACACGACCTTCGTCGACCGCAACCGCATCACGGTGCGCACCCCCGCGGGCCGCGCCGGCGAGGTCGACGTCGAGGTCGAGGTCGAGGGCCGCGTCGCCACGCTCCCGCGGGGCTTCCGCTACGACAGCTTCTACGTCGACCCGCCCCTCGGGCCCACGACGGGCGGCGCGCGCGTCAGCCTCCACGGCCTCGGCACGCAGTTTCGCGACGGCATGCGCGTGACCTTCGACGGCGCGCCCTGCACCGCCGTCGCCGTCACGAGCCCCGAGCTGGCGTCGTGCCTCACGCCCGAGCACCCCGACGGCCGCGTCGAGGTCGCCATCGAGGGGGTCGACGAGCCCGTCTCCATCCCCGACGGCTACACCTACGCCGACAGCGCCGACAGCGTCGGCGGCGGCCTCTCCGGCGGAACCGTCGTCGGCAGCATCACCGTCACCGTGCTCGACGCGATGAGCGGCGACCCGGTGCCGTCGGCCTTCGTGTTCCTGAACAACGCCCCCGGCGCGGTGCCGCCGAGCGCGGGCCAGACCGGCGCCCGCGGCCAGGTCACCCTCTCCCCGCCGACGCTCACGCCGCCCGTCACCGTCACCGCCTCCGAGCGCTGCCACACCACCACCACCATCCAGAGCTTCGACGCGCGCAACGCGACCATCTACCTCCAGCCCCTGATGATCCCCGGCTGCGGCAGCCCCGGGATGCCCATGGGCATGCCCCAGCGCGCCGTGTACCCGGCGACCATCACGGGCGAGCTCGTCTGGGCGGGGCCCAACGAGTTCGCGCCCAACCCCTGGTCGAACATTCCCGAACCGCGCGAGGGCTTCCGCCGGGTGGCCTACGTCTGGGTCTCGCGGCCCGACATCTTCACCGTCGACCCGGTCGGCGCGGCCCTCGCGCAGCAGCGCGACACGGTGCTCGAGCTCGTCGCGGGCACCGGCGGGCGCGGCTACCCCTTCACGCTCCAGGCGCGCCCCGCGGCGGTGGCCGTCTACGCGCTCGCCGGCCTCGAGAACGTCGTCCCCGCGGGCTCGAGCACGCCGGTGCGCTTCACCCCGTGGGTGATGGGCCTCGCGCGCAGCGTGCTCGGCGCGCCCCGCGCGACGATCGACAACGTCGTCATCGACATGAACATCCCGCTCGACCACGAGACGCCGCTCGAGGTCGCGCCGCTCGGCGGCACCGACCCCGACGCGCCCGACCAGTTTCACGCGAGCGGCTTCATCGACCTCGGAGGCGAAGGCGTGATCCCGATGCCCCACGCCACCGTGACGGGCCTCGACGGCGGCAGCTACCGCCTCTCGGGCCTGCCGGCCTTCAGCCGCAACCTCGCCGACGCGCGCCTCACCGTGCACGCGCGCCTGGCGTCGGGCGATATCACCGGACCCAGGGCCTTCCAGGACACCCCCTCGCCCTGCACGGCGCTGGTGGTCTCGGGCATCACCTCACCCGACGAGACCGTGCGCGTCGGCGGGTGGCTGGGCATCCCTCGAATGACCGCGCCCGAGCAGGGCGCGCGCCTGCCAGACGACCGCACGGTGCACTTCGCCATCGAGGGCGCCGCGCCCGACCTCCTGCTCTTCACCATGCAGTGGAACGCGACCTCGTGGCAGCACATCGCGCCGGGCGCCGAGCGGGCCTTCCAGTACCCCGACCTGTCGAGCCTGATGGGGCTGAGCGACCTGCCGGCGGGCTCGTTTCTGAGCCTGTCGCTGGTGGGCCTGCGGCTCACGGGATTCGAGTTCAACCGCTTCACGTACACGACCATCGGCCCGCAGTACTGGACGGCCTACGCGGGGCGCGGCGAGTACCTGACCCGGTAAGTCTTCAGGGCGCAACGCCCGCCGTGCCGAAATGATCGCTCACCGCCTGTTTCAGGGCGCGGCGCTCGGCGTGACAGCGAGGAAGTAGGCCCCGCGCGCCGTCGTGTAGAGGCCGCTCACGTGGAAGTAGTAGTCGCCGACCGGCAGGTTGAGGTCGAGCGACGAAGAGAGGCCGATGCCGGGACCGTCGTCGTTGCAGACCGTCGCCTGACCCGCGACCGCCGAGCCCGGGCACGCGTCGGCGCGGGTCACCCACAGGATCGTGTCGAAGGCGGAGTTCTCCATCGACGCGAAGACCCGACCCGCGCGCTCGACGCGGTAGCGAAACACGGCGTCGCCGGCCAGCGAGGTCGTCGCGCAGGGGAAGCTGTACTCGTGGGCCATCATCGTGGTGTCGCCCGAGTACAGGCCCCCGCCGGTGGGGATCACCTGGGCGGTCTCGCAGGTCTCGTTGCCGGTGACGGGGGTCGGGGCGAGCGCGGGGCGGGTCTCGAGGAGGAGCTCGTAGTCGACCGGCCGCGCGCCGCGCACGACGACGAAGTAGCGGCCGGGGTCGAGGCCGCGGAGGGTGAGCCGGGAGGGCGCGCCGCCGCGGCAGCCGCGCTCGCTCGTGCGCTCGCCGCAGGTGGCCTGGAGCGCGAGGTAGAAGTAGTCGGAGCTGCCGCCGCGGGCGGTGACCGTGACGTCGAGGCGCTCGGTGAGCGTGAAGGCGTAGACGGCGTCGCGCGCCGTGCCCGCGTTGCACGAGACGGGCAGGTCGCTCTCGAAGGGCGTGAGCGAGCCGCGCGCGGCGGCGCCCGCCGTGAGCTCGATGGGGCTCGCGCAGGTGTCGCCGGGCGGAGGCGGCGAGGGCGCGGCGGTCTCGACGGTGAGCGCGAAGGACGGGAGGTTGCGGCCCTCGACGGCGAGGAAATAGGTTCCGGCGGGGAGCGAGCGCGCGATGAAGGAGGGGGTCGGGCCGGTGTCGCAGCGCAGGGTCATCGGCGAGCGCACGCACTGGTCGAGCAGGGACACCGAGACGCTGTCGGTGGCGCCCGCGGTGGCGCGCGCGATGACGTCGCGGGGCTCGCTGAGGGTGAGGCGGTAGACCACGTCGGGGACGGTGCCGCCGCAGCGGGTGGCCACGTCGTCGGTGAGGCCGATGGTGTCGCCGCGGAAGGTTCCGCCGGCGGCGGGGATCTCGATGGGCGCGGCGCAGGTGTCGTTGGTCGCGGGCGCGACGGGGTCGCTCAGCTGCACGTCGACGAGTACGTCGGCGGCGGCGCCGGTGGCGCCCGCGGAGGTGCCGACGAGGAGGAAGTACTCGCCCGCGGGCAGGCTGTGCGTGCGCCACACCGACGGAAACGAGAGCACGCAGTCGCGCGTGTCGGCGGCCGCCGTCGAGCCGCAGCGGTTCTGCACCATCAGGTACACGAGGCTGAAGCCGGTGCGCGACTGCGCGGTGACGGCGACGTCGCGCGGGCTCGCGAGGGTGAGCCGCAGCACGGCGTCGCGGCCGAGCATCCCGCCGCCGCAGCGGAAGGCGTAGTCGCCGGTGGTGCCGGCCATGCCGACGGTGAAGCGGCCGCCGGCCGAGACGTCGAGCGCGTCGTCGCAGCGGTCGTGCGGCGGGCGCGAGCAGCCGCCGGTCTCGCGCGTGTCGACCTCGCCGTTGCAGTTGTTGTCGACGCCGTCGCCGCAGATCTCCGGCAGCGTGCCGTTGACGCGCGGGTCGCGGTCGTCGCAGTCGCGGCCGACCCAGCAGCGCGCCGGGTCGTCGGGCGCGCCGCCGTCGGGGCACTGCGTGTCGCGGCAGCCGATGTCGGGGTCGCCGTCGCGGTCGAAGTCGCGCGGGGCGTGCTGGCAGGCGCGCGTCGCCTCGTCGCAGCGGTCGGTGGTGCAGGGGTCGACGTCGTCGCACGCGAGGGGCGCGCCGCGCACGCAGCCGCGCCGCGCGTCGCAGGTCTCCTGGCCGTTGCAGTACACGGCGTCGTCGCACTGCGTGGTGTCGGGCACGTTGGCGCAGCGCCCGTCGGTCGCGCAGTAGTCCATCGTGCAGGGCACGCCGTCGTCGCACTGGGCGCTGCGCTCGCAGACCCGGCCGCGGGCCTCGGGGACGTTCACGTCGAGGGGCGGCGAGAACACCTCGTCCGCGGGCGCGTCCATCGTCCCCGCGTCGGCGAAGACCGGGGGGTCGTCGCCGGAGCAACCCCCCGCGACGAGCAGCGCGAGGCAGGCCATGGAGAGGGCGAGTCGGGGCATGGCGGGGGCTCCTTCGTGACGGCGCATCGGAGCCGCGGACTATACCGAGGCGCGCGGGCCCGGAGCGCGCCGTGAACTTTACTGTCCCTTTACCTTGAATGGGCCTACAAGGGCGGCGCGATGAAGCGAGTCGAGGCCATCATCAAGCCGTTCAAGCTCGACGAGGTGAAGGACGCGCTGGCCGAGGTGGGCGTCCAGGGGATGACCGTCACCGAGGTCAAGGGCTTCGGCCGCACGGGCGGCCGCAAGGAGGTCTACCGGGGCAGCGCCTACGTGGTCGACTTCGTCCCCAAGGTGAAGATCGAGGTCGTCGTCATGGACGACCAGGTCAACGCCGTCATCGACGCCATCGAGCGCAGCGCGAAGACCGGCCGCATCGGCGACGGGAAGATCTTCGTGGTGCCCATCGAAGAGGCCGTGCGCATCCGCACCGGCGAGCGCGGCCACGACGCCATCTGAGTCGAACCTGTAGACAGAGGAGCTGACGAGACTGCAATGACGAGCAAGAAGCACAAAGAAGCGATCGCCCTCGGCAAGTCGAACGGCGCGGTGATGGTCGACCTCAAGTTCTGCGACCTCTTCGGTCAGTGGCAGCACACGAGCGTCCCGATGCACCGCATCACCGAGGAGGCCTTCGAGGACGGCTTCGGGTTCGACGGCAGCTCCATCCGCGGATGGCGGGCCATCAACGAGTCCGACATGCTGCTGCTCCCCGACCCGAGCACTGCTGTGATGGACCCCTTCATGGCGCGCCCGACGCTCAGCATGATCGCCAACGTGGTCGACCCGATCACGCGCGAGTCGTACGACCGCGACCCGCGCTTCATCGCGCGCAAGGTCGAGCAGTACGTGCGCTCGACCGGCCTCGCCGACACCGTCTACTTCGGCCCCGAGGCGGAGTTCTTCATCTTCGACGACGTGCGCTACTCGACCGCGCAGAACCACAATTTCTACAAGGTCGACTCGAAGGAAGCCCACTGGAACTCCGGCACGGAGATGCCCGGCGGCAACCCCGGGTACACGATCCGCTCGAAGGAGGGTTACTTCCCCGTGTCGCCGCACGACACGCTGATGGACATCCGCACCGAGATGGTCGAGGCGATGGAGGCCGCGGGCATCGAGATCGAGACGAGCCACCACGAGGTCGCGACGGGCGGCCAGTGCGAGATCGACATGAAGTTCGACGAGCTCGTGCGCATGGCCGACAAGACCATGTGGTTCAAGTACATCGTCAAGAACGTCGCCAAGCGTAACGGCAAGACCGCGACCTTCATGCCGAAGCCCCTCTTCGGCGACAACGGCTCGGGCATGCACTGCCACCAGTCGCTCTGGAAGGACGGCAAGCCCCTCTTCGCCGGCAACGGCTACGCGGGCATGAGCGAGATGGCGATGTTCTACATCGGCGGCGTGCTCAAGCACGCCAAGGCGCTCAACGCGATCACCAACCCGACGACCAACAGCTACCGCCGCCTGGTGCCGGGCTACGAGGCGCCGGTGAACCTCGCGTACTCGTCGCGCAACCGCTCGGCGTCCATCCGCATC
>JAQBQI010000323.1 GCA_028287085.1 Myxococcaceae bacterium | reverse complement strand
TCGGGGTCGGGGTCGGGGGCACCGCCACGGCGACGACGGGAGCCGCGCCGGCGTCGGTCGGCGACGCTGCGACGGCGGCCGGGCCCAGCGCGCGGGAGAGGCCCAGCAGCGCCTCGTGTTCGGGCTCGGCGCGCAGCGCCTCGGCCAGGAGATCCTGCGCGCCCCTGGCGTCGCCCTGCCGTTGCAGGAGCCGCGCGAGGGCCACGCGGGCCCGATGGTTCTGGGCCTCGGCGCCGACGGCGGCGCGCAGCCCGGCCGAGGCCGAGAGCGGGTCGTCGGTCAGCGTCGCGAGGGCGAGGTAGAGCGACGACTCGGTCGTCGGGGCGCCGCGCCGCGCCGCCTCCAGGTGGCTCGTCAGGGTCGGCGCGCCGACGATGCGGGCGACGTCGGCGAGGCGCGACTCCACTACCGCCCGCTCGGCCGGGGCGACGGTCTCGAGGCCGGCCTCGGCGGCGCGCAAGTCGGCGCGGGCGCGCTCCTTCCGGGTCGCGCCGTCGCGTCGCACGAGCTCGGCCGAGGCCTGGAGGCGGGGCGCGTCGGCCCCGGCCAGCGCGGCCTGCGCCTCGAGGTCGCTCGCCTGCTGGGTCAACATCTCCGACCACGCGGCGAGCACCTCGGCGCGCGTGGCCACGAGGGCGACGTCGTCAGGGCGCAGCGCGACGGCGGCGGTGAGCTCCTCGCGCGCCTCGTCCATTCCCGCGGCGGTGTAGCGCCGCGAGCGCTCGGTCGCGCCGGCGATGACCCGGTCGCGCCGGGCGGCGTCGTGCGCCGCGGCGGCCGTCGACGAGGTCGGTACGGACGTGCCGAACACGCCGGTCTGGTAGGAGAAGAGCAGCGCGCCGCCGGCCACGAGGGCGCCCACGACGAGGCCGACGCCGAGGCCGCTGCGCCGGCTGTCGGCCGGGGGCGGCGAGCTGCGCAGCCCGCGCGGGTCGGAGGCCATCGTGCGCGTGGGGGCCTGGTCGTCGACGAGGTCGCGCGGCGAGGCGGTGAGCGCCGGCAGCGGCGGGAGCACGACCTTCGGCGGGACGCTCGCCGGGCGCGGCCGGGCGCGCTCGACCTCGTCGGCGAGCGACTCGTGCCGTTCGGCGAGGGGCGTCGAGCCGACCTCCCCCGGCACCTTCGGCGGCGGCGGGATCTGCACCATCGTGTTGGCGTTGCCCGGCGCGACGCTCTTGACCGACGACGGCCCGCGCAGGGCGTTGGGCACCGGCGGGGGACTGCCCCCGTTGTGCGAGGGGGCGCGCAGCGAGACCGGGGGCGGCGGCGGCGCGGCCCCGCCGGGACGGATCGTCGGCGAGCTCAGCGCGGGTGGCGGCCGCGACGGTAGGGCCGGGTTGGAGCGGCCGGGCGCGGGCGTCGGCGCGCGCACCCCGCTCATGCTGGGGAAGCGCTGGCCGGTGCGGCCCGGGGCGTTCTGCGAGGCGCGCAGTTCGGCGGTGGCGAAGAAGCTCTCGAGCTCCGCGATGGCGCCGAGGCTCTTCCAGCCTTCGCCCGCCCGCGAGATCTCGTCCATCTTGCTGACCTTGCCCTCGAGGATCCATTTCTGGAGCACCGCGAGCGAGTCGAACGGGATCACGGTGCCGTCAGGCCGCCGCAGGTTCCAGACCTTGGCGGCGTCGGTCTCCGAGGTGGGGCGGAAGATCTTGAACTGATGGCTGCAGTTCGTGCACTTGACCGTGGTCCCGCGTTCGGAGACCAGCGCGTCGTCAAATTCGTACTCTGCCTTGCAGCGTTCACATACGACGTCCATGCGCTCGGTCCGCCCTCTTCTTCGCGGCGGCGGGACGATAACAGACCGACCTCCGGAGTGGCGAAACAACAACAGCGATCCCGAACTCGGCGGCGCGCGACCGCCCATCGCCTTCGGGCCTGCGTTCACGGGGGGCCTATGAACGCCCATTCACGCAGCGGCCGTGGGGCCGACCCGGGGGAATGTTTGGCGGGACTTGAGCGTCGGCATGGGAGATGCTGAAACCGACCGTCGAACCACCCACTGGTTACGACCGAGCACCCGTTGGAGCCCACGCGGTGGGCCACTGTTCCGGAGGCGTCGCTATGCGCAAGCACCCCATCACTCTTCAATCCTTCATGATCGTCGGCTCCTTCGGCGCGTGGCTGCTCGGTTGCCCGGTCTGGAGCGAGCAGGGCGACGGCCCCGACGCCATCCCTACCGCCGACGCCGGATTCCCCACCGACAATCCCCCCATCGTCATCGACTCGGGCCCGCGCACCTGCGCGGTCGACCGCGACTGTCCGAGCGGCTACTGCGACGCCACCCGCCACTGCGCCGCGGCGCCCTCGTGCACCAGCACCGCCGCCTGCCCGGCCGGCCAGTACTGCGAGACCTCCCGCAGCGTCTGCGTCCCCGGCTGCAGCGGCAACGCCGACTGCGCCAGCGTCGGCGCGGGCCTCGTCTGCGACACCGCCGCTCGCCGCTGCGTCCCCGGCGGCGGCTGCACCACCAACGCCCAGTGCGCCGCGACCCCCGCGACGCCCGTCTGCCTCGGCGGCAGCTGCCAGCCCGCGGCCAACCAGTGCCAGTTCGAGTACCAGTGCTCCGGCGCCGGTCAGTCGTGCGTCGACGGCCAGTGCGTCGTCGGCGGCTGCACCGCGGCCAACGTCGCCACCGTCTGCGCCGCCGGCCAGGTCTGCACCAACAGCCGCTGCGCGTACCCGACGACCAACACCGACTGCGGCGGCCGCTGCACCGCCGGCCAGCTCTGCGTGAGCGGCGCCTGCCTCGCGACCTGCACCATGGACTCGCAGTGCGGCACCGGCCAGCGCTGCAACGGCGGCGTGTGCCGCGTCGACACCCGCCCGCGCCCCTTCTGCACGATGGACTCGCAGTGCAGCAACGGCTCGGTCTGCAACAACGGCGCGTGCCGCCGGCCCTGCACCGCCCCCGGCGCCGCGGGCGACACCGAGTGCCGCATGTTCGACGTGCAGCTCCCACTCTGCGTCGCCAGCACGGCCACCCGCTCGCTCTGCACCAGCACCACCGAGGCCCACCCCGAGTGCGCCCGCACCGCCGACTGCATGTCGGGCCGCACCTGCGTCAACGCCTCCTGCCAGTGAGCCTCAGCGCGCGGTGACCGTCACCGCGCGCACCGTCTCTCCCCCCCGCTGATCCCGCAGCACGGCCCAGACCCGGGCCACCTCCCCCCCCGCCACCACCCGCCCCGGCGTCCAGCGCGCGACCATCGGCGCCACCACGCCGGGATCGTTCACCAGCCGCGGCGGGCTCACGCTCCCCGAGCTCACGTAGATCGACGCGAGCAGCGACTCGCGCCCCCCATCGAATGTCTCCGCCGCGTCGGCGCCGGGCAACACCGTCAGCGTGACCGCCGGGCAGTCACCCGCGCACGCCGCGAGCGAGGGCAGCGCCACCGACGCGCCATCCCCGAGCGCAGCCGACGAGCCCGCGAAGGTGGCGGTACACTCCGCGATGGCCGGCGGTCGGTTGAGCGGCGCCGTCGCGCGCACCGTCACCCGGCGGAAGGCCTCCGACCCGAACCCCGCCGGGCAGACCAGCCTCCCTTCGCGCGGATCGATCACCGCGTCCTCTGTCGGGCAGGCGATGGCGTAGACCACCCACGTTCGCGTCTCCTCCCCGTCGCGCAGGGTCAGCCCGGTGAGCTCCGCATGGTCGACGCCGCCCGATCCGAGCTCAGCGCTGCCGGTCGCCCGCGCGCAGACCCGCGGGTCGTCGGCGACGCCCGGGTCGCACGCCCGCCAGCGCCACCGCACGGACCTCCCGCCCACCGGGTCGAACCACACCGCGCGCACGGCGATGGTCTCGCCCGGCCGCACCTCCGGCGTCGGGGTCGTCAGCGCCAGCACGCGCAGCACGTCCACGCTCGACGGCGACGGGAGCGCGTCGGAGCAGCCCGCGAGCACCACCAGCCCGATCGATGTGCGCGTCCGCATCGGGCGCCATCCTATGCCGCGCGCGTTCTGGTGGTAGACCGTCGTCCCCTATGAGCGAGCTGGTGCGGGTCGGGTCGACGTTGTCGCTGGAAGATCTCGTGGCCGTGGCGCGCCGACGCGCGCCGGTGGCCTTCGACGAGGCGGCCCGGGCGAGGGTGGCCGTCGCGCGCGCCGCCATCGACGCCATCGCCGCCGGGGGCGACGACTCGCCGCGGGTCTACGGCGTCAACACCGGCTTCGGCGCGCTGGCCGAGACGCGCATCTCGCCCGGCGACATCCGCACCCTCCAGCACAACCTGCTGCGCAGCCACTCGTGCGGCGTCGGCGACCCGCTGCCGACCGAGGTCGTGCGCGGCATGATGCTGCTGCGCGCGCAGGTGCTCGCGCTGGGCTTCTCCGGGGTGCGGCCCGTCGTGGTCGACACGCTCCTCGCGATGCTCAACCGCGGGGTGCACCCGGTCATCCCGTCGCAGGGGAGCGTCGGGGCGTCGGGCGACCTCGCGCCGCTCGCGCACCTCGCGAGCGTGCTCATCGGCGAGGGCAGCGCCGAGTTCGGGGGCGCGGTCTCCGACGGCGCCGACGCGATGGCCCGCGCCGGCGTCGCGGTCATCGCGCTCGAAGCGAAGGAGGGGCTCTCGCTCATCAACGGCACGCAATACATGCTCGCGTATGGCGCGCTCACGCTGCACGACGCCGAGGCCCTCGCCCGGTGCGCCGACGTGGCCGGGGCGATGTCGCTCGAGGCCCTCAAGGGCAGCGGCCGGCCCTTCGAGGAGCGCGTCGTCGCGGTGCGCCCCCACCCCGGCGCGCTCGAGTCGGCGCGCAACCTCCGCGCGCTGCTCGCGGACAGCGAGATCGCCGAGAGCCACCGCGACTGCGGCAAGGTGCAGGACCCGTACTCCCTCCGCTGCATGCCGCAGGTGCACGGGGCGTCGCGCGACGCGATGCGCTGGGTGCGCGAGGTGCTCGCCCGCGAGATGAACAGCGTCACCGACAACCCGCTGGTCTTCGCGGCCGAGGGCGGCGCGGAGGTGGTGTCGGGCGGCAACTTCCACGGCCAGCCGCTCGCGTTCGCGCTCGACCTGCTCGCGATGGCCTGCGCCGAGCTCGCCAACATCTCCGAGCGGCGCGTCGAGCAGCTCGTGAACCCCGCCCTCTCGTCGGGCCTGCCGCCCTTCCTCGCGCCCCACACCGGCCTCGACTCGGGCTTCATGATCGCCCAGGTCACCGCGGCCTCACTGGTCACCGAGAACAAGATCCTCTGCCACCCGGCGAGCGTCGACTCGATCCCCTCCTCGGCCGGCCGCGAGGACCACGTCTCCATGGGCGCGACCTCCGCCCTCAAGGCCTCGCGCGTCTTGCGCAACTCGCGCATGGCCGTGGCCATCGAGATGCTCGCCGCCGCGCAGGGCCTCGACTCGCGCCTGCCGCTCAAGCCCGGCCGCGGCGTCGCGGCGGCCCACGCGCACCTCCGCGCGCTGGTGCCGACCCTCGTCGCCGACCGCGCCCTCGCGCCCGACTTCCGCCTCGCCGACGCCGCCCTCGCCGACGGCTCGCTGCTCGCCGCCGTCGGCCCGCTCGCGTAGCCGATGGACCCCGCCGTCACCGCCGCGCTCGTCGCCGCGGCCTTCACCGCCGGCACCGTCGACGCCATCGCGGGCGGCGGCGGCCTCGTCACGCTCCCCGCCCTCCTCGCGGCGGGCCTCCCCGTGCCCCTCGCGCTCGGCACCAACAAGGGCCAGTCGACCTTCGGCAGCCTCAGCGCCCTCCTCAACTTCTGGCGCCTCGGCGCCATCGACCGCTCGCGCGTCGCCACCTCCTTCGGCTTCGCCTTCGTCGGCTCGCTGCTCGGCGCGTCGCTCGTCGCCTACGGCGTGCCGCGGCGCTTCCTCCGGCCGACGGTGCTCGTGCTCCTCGTCGTCGTGGCCCTCGTGCTCACGCTGCGCCGCGACGTCGCGCGCCCCACCGAGCCGCTGCCGCCCGGCGCCTCGCCGACCCGGCGCGCGGCGCTCATCGCCCTCGTCATCGGCGCCTACGACGGCTTCTTCGGGCCCGGCACCGGCACCTTCGTGATCCTCTCGTACGTGACCTGGCTGCGCGAGGCGATGGCCCGCGCGAGCGCCAACGCCAAGGTCGTCAACTTCGCCTCCAACCTCGCCGCGCTCGCGATCTTCTCCTTCCACGGCGACGTGCGCTGGCGCGTCGCGCTCCCGATGGCCGCGGCCCAATTCCTCGGCGGGGCCTTCGGCGCGCGCCTCGCCGTGAAGCGCGGCGACCGCTTCGTGCGCTGGGTCGTGCTCGCCGTCGTGCTCTGCCTCGTCGTCAAGATTGCGGTCGACCTCGCCCGCGGCTGAGGTCGCGAACTTCGGGTGCGCGCCCCGGCGCTGCTACGTCTCGGGGCGCCGTGATGACGCTCCCCTCCAGGCTCGGTGAGACCACCCTCGGCGACCTGCTCGCCGCCCTCCGCCGCGCGCGCGCCACCGGCACCCTCGAGCTCGTCGAGCCCGCGCGGGTGCACCACGTCCACCTCCGCGCGGGCGCCGTGCAGGCCGTCGAGTCCGACGCCGACGCGCGCCGCTTCGGCGACCTCGCCGTCGCCGCGGGCCTCGCCACCCGCACCGCCGTCGAGGGCGCGTGGGGCGTCGGGCGCGCCCGCGGATTTCGCATCGGGCAGTCGCTCGTCTGGCGCCGCGTGGTGAGCCCGTCGGCCCGCGACCGCGTGCTCGACGCCCAGCGCCTCGCCCGCCTCGACTCGCTCTACGGCGTGGGCGACGCGGCGCTGCGGTTCCGCTCGGCGCGCGCGCTGCCCGA
>JAQBQI010000317.1 GCA_028287085.1 Myxococcaceae bacterium | reverse complement strand
GGTGCGCTGCGCGTCGCGGGCCGCGCGGAGCCTCGCGCACTGGCGCCTCGCGCGCCGCGCCGGGAGCCACTGCGTGCTGACCCCGCCGCGGCCGGAGTTGCCTTGACCCGTCGCGCGGGGGCCGCGTACGGTTCGCGGACCGCACCAGAACGCGGGACTTTGATGCGAGGGGTTACGGGATGAAGCTCGCCGCCGCAGGGCTGTCGGACGTAGGACAGGAACGGGACCACAACGAGGACTCCTACGCCGTGGAGGAGCCCCTCGGGCTGTTCATCGTGGCCGACGGGATGGGCGGCCACCTCGCGGGCGAGGTCGCGAGTGCGATGGCCATCTCGACGGTCATCGAGCACCTGCAGCAGAACGGCGGCGGCGACCGCGTGGCGGCCCTCGCCGAGGCCACGCGGCTCGCCAACACGCGCGTCATCGAGGAGGGCACGCGCAACCGCAAGCGCCGCGGCATGGGCAGCACCTTCGTCGCGCTCATCCGCGACGGCGACACCTTCGGCGTCGTGCACGTCGGCGACTCGCGCTGCTACCGCTACCGCCACAGCGTGCTCGAGCGCCTCACGCGCGACCACTCGCTCATCGAGGAGTACGCCGGCGACGACCCCATCGCGCGCGCCGCCCTCGGCAACTACTCGAACATGATCACCCGCGCGATCGGCACCGGCCCCGACGTCGAGCCCGAGGTGCGGCGCGAGAAGCTCCAGGTCGGCGACACCTACCTGCTCTGCTCCGACGGCCTCTGCGGCGTCGTGAAGGACGCCGACATCGCGCGCGTCGTGGCCAAGGGCCCCGACCTCATCGAGCGCGCCAAGGAGCTCGTGCAGATCGCCAACGAGCACGGCGGCCCCGACAACATCTCCGTCGTCCTGGTCCGCGTCGATCCGTGACCGGGTCGCAACCCCCCCCCGCCGTGCACCGCCCGCCGCCCGCCCCCGCCGCCCTCACCGGCGTCGCGGTCGCGCTGTCCGTCGCGTGCGCCTACGCCGTCGGCCTCACCCTCTCCGCCCTGCCGCTCGACCCGCCCCACCTCTGGGACGCCCTCTCCCGCGGCTCCTTCCTCGCCCACCCGCCGCTCCGCTTCGTCGCCTCCTGCGTGCCCGCCTTCGCGCTCGCGCTGCTCCTCGCGCTCCGCGTGTCGCGCCCCGTCGCCGACCCGCCGCCCCCCTTCGCCTCCCCGTGGCGACGCCTCTCCGTCACGCTCGCGCCGTTGCTCCTCACGCCCTTCGCGCTCGCCCAGGACGACACCGCCCGCCGCCCCGCCCTCGTCGCCGTCCTCTTCGGCGCCGCGGTCGCGCTCGCCGCCTGGCTCGCCCCGCCGGCCGACCGCGACGAGACCCCCGCGCCGTCGCCGTGGCGCGAGCACGCGCCCGTCATCGCCATCATCGCGGCGCACGCGGTGCTGTTCTCGGCGCTGGCCATCACGCGCGACCACGCCGTGTGGTCGGCCTCGGTCGACCTCGGCATCTTCAAGGAGGCCCTCTGGAACACCCTCCACGGCCGGGTGATGTTCTCGCCCACCGTCGGGTACAGCTTCCTCGGCGAGCACTTCTCCCCGGTGCTCTTCCTGCTCGTGCCCTTCTACGCGCTCTCGCCCACCAGCGAGTGCCTGCTGATCATCCAGACCGTCGCCGTCTCGCTCGCCGCGTGGCCCGTCTACCTCGTCGCGCGCGACCTCGGCCTGCGCCGCGTCACCGCCACGCTCCTCGCCGCCGCGATGCTCGCCAGCCCGCCGCTGCACACCGCCCTCCTCTACGACTTCCACATGGACCTCCTCGCCGCCCCCGCGCTGGCCTGGCTGGTCCTCGCGCTGACGCGCCGCCGCTTCCTCCAGGCCTTCGTCGCCGTCGCCCTCCTCGTCAGCGTGAAGGAGGACATGTTCATCCCCGCCGTCGGCGCCCTCCTCGCCTGCGCGCTGCCCGGCAACGCCCGCGACCGGAAGTGGTCGGCCGCGCTCGGCGTCGCGGCCGTGGGCTGGTGCCTCTTCGCGATGGCCGTGCTGCTCAAGCGCTACGGCCCGCCCCCCGGCGTGCCCGTCTACATGAGCGACGGCAACGAGCCGCAGGGGTACAAGTTCCTGCGGAACTTCAGGCACCTCGCCGGCCCCGGCGGGCCCGTCGGCCACCTGCTCGGACAGCCCCTCCGCTACGTGCTCTGGGCCTTCACTGAATCGCGGCTCACCACCTTCCTCACGCTGCTCGCGCCGGTGGGCTTCACCTCGCTCCTCGCGGGCTGGCGCGTCACCCTGCTGATGCCCCTCGGCATCATCCTCCTCTCCGACAACCCCGAGATCGTCGCGCTCCGCTACCACTACAGCGCGATCCAGCACCCCGGCGTCTACCTCGCCGCGGCCTTCGGCATCGCGGCCCTCGTCACCCGCGCGCGCGACCCCCGCCGCGCCGAGCGCGCCGTCGGCGTCTACGTGCTCGTCGCCGCGATGATGCTCGTGGCCACGCACCCGTCGAGCCTCGCCGCGCACACCAACCCCACCGACACCCGCGCGGTCACGCCGCACACCCGCACGGTCGACCGCCTCGCCGCCCTCGTCCCGGCGCTCGTCCCCGTGAGCTCGTCGACCTGGATCGGGCCGCGCTTCTCCAACCGCCCCTGGGGCGCCCTCTTCCCCAACGGGCTCGACCGCGCCGACTGGGTCGTCGTCGACCTCCAGCGCCCCGCCTGGCCCGCCAACGTCGACGGCCGCGACAGCACGCTGCTGCACCTCATGCGCAGCGGCTTCGGCGCCGTGGCGGTGAGCGACGGCGTGGTGGTGCTGCAGCGCGGGCGCTCGCCGCAGGGCAACCCCGAGGCCGTGCGCCAGCTCTTCGCCAACCGCCGCTACGAGGTCGAGGGCACCGAGCAGACGGAGTTTCCCAACTGCTCGGTGGCCGACGCGAGCGCGAGCGACGGGCGCGCGAGGGTGGTCACCCCCGACGAGCCGCGCCCCGCGGGCTGGATGGTCTTCGGCCCCTTCATCCGCCTGCCGCAGGGGCGCTGGCGCGTGACCTTCCGCCTCCGCGCGCGCCGGGCGGGCGCGGTGCGCGACGAGATCGGCTTCGTCGACGTGTTCCGCCAGCCGGGCGTGACGATGGCGCGGCGCGACCTCACGCCGTCGATGTTTCCCAGCAACGCGTGGCGCGACGTCACGCTCGACGTGAACATCGACGAGCCGGGCGGGGCGGGGGGGCTGGAGTTCAGGGTGCGCACCGAGCGCAACTGGGAGCTCGGCGCCGACGTGATCACGTTGAGCCCCGCCGGCGATCAGGACGCCGCGGTGCGGTCGTTCATCGTCGGCGGCTGAGCGCGCTCAGGGCGACGACCAGCTCGCCGAGCAGTAGCCCACCATCTCCCCGAGCGTGGAGAACTGCGAGGCGTACTCGGCGTGGAAGTACCAGCGGTTGCGGCTGGTCGAGAAGCCGATCGAGCACATGTCGCTGAGGTTGGTGAAGGGCAGGCGCGCGATCGACTGGTCGGTCGGGTTGAAGCGGATGACCGCGGTGGCGGTCTCGACCAGCAGCACCGTGATGACGCCGCCGACCGACTCCGCGATGCCCCACGACGCCCAGTTCTCGCAGCCCTGGTGCGCCGGCAGCGCGAAGGCGCCGAAGGGGCGCACGACGCCGCCGGGGAGGCTGATCGCGTACCAGTTGCCCAGGCTGGAGCTCGGCAGCGCGCCGCTGTACAGCACGAGCTGCCCGTAGCCCGAGAAGACGCCCGCGTCGCCGCCGGTCGAGACGGTGATGGGCATCGAGAGGGGGATGCGCGCGGTGCCGAGCGCGCCGGCCGCGCTGATGCGCCCGAGCTGCGTGATCGTGAAGGCGTCGCCGGTGGGGACGGGCTGCGTCCCGGCCGCGTTGAGCAGCGCGTAGACCTCCGCCGTCGCGACGTCGTTGAAGATGCCGTCGTGGATCACTCCGAGCGGGCTCAATCCGCTCAGGTCGGTGGCCGAGGCGCGCACCGTGCTCGAGTCGCCGTTGTAGTAGACCGCGTCGCTCGACACGGCGATGCCGCCGCGGTCGTCGCCCGAGCTCGACTTGTGCGTGACCGCGGCGCAGGCGGTCGTCCCCAGCGTGTTGACCCGGAAGTTCGCGCCCGCCGCGACGGTCTGGCACCGGCCGTCGAGGCAGTTCTGGCCGCCGCCGCACGCGAGCCCGCAGGCGCCGCAGTTGGTGTTGGTGGCCACGCTGGTCTCGCAGCCGTCGCTCGCGACGCCGTTGCAGTCGGCGAAGCCCGCGCCGCACGAGAAGCCGCAGGCCCCGTCGGTGCAGCGCCGCTCGGCGTTGGCGCGCGTCGGGCAGGTCGAGGTCGAGGTCGAGGTGCCGGTGCCGTTGCAGACGAGCACCGAGGTCTGCCCCTGGCACACGCGGCTGCCGGGAGAGCACGCCAGCGAGACGCAGGTGCCGCCGCTGCAACGCTGCTCGGGGCCGCAGGGCTCGAGGGTGGTGCCGCCGCCGTCGGGGTTGCAGACGCGGCGCTGGCCCGTGGCGGTGTCGCAGGTCGCGACGCCGGGGGTGCACGCGCTGGGCTGACAGCGGCCGGCGCGGCAGGTCTCGCCCGAGGCGCACGCGCTCTCGACGAGGGCGCCGCCGCGGGCGTCGCAGGCCGACTGGCGCGAGGTGCTCACGCAGGTCGACGCGCCGGGCGAGCAGACCCGCGGGGTGCACACCTGCGCCGCGGAGCAGAAGCGGCCGTCGAGGCAGTCGGTGTCGGCCACGCAGTCGACGCAGCGGCCCGCGGCGCGGTCGCACACGAGGTTGAACGCCGTGCAGTCGCGGTCGGAGCCGCAGGAGCGCGCGGGGCCGAGGTCGACCGGGGCGCCGACGTCCTCGACGAAGCCGGCGTCGACGGGGCCGGTGCCCGTGTCGGGGGTCGTGCCGGTGTCACGCGCGGGATCGGCGTCGGCGGTGGCTCCGTCGCCCTCG
>JAQBQI010000308.1 GCA_028287085.1 Myxococcaceae bacterium | reverse complement strand
GTGCCGCCGCCACCACCGACGCCGGTCGCGCGCCCCGCGGCGCCACCCGCCACCCCGCCGCCGAGCAACCGCCCGCAGCTCGACCTCCATTGGTGATGGTCGGCCGCGCGGGCGATCGATACACTTCCTCCCCCCGCATGCGCCCCGGCCCGCTGCACCAGGCCTCGTGCACGCTCGCGCTGCTGCTCGTCGGCGCGTCGGCCCGCGCGCAGAGCGTCGACGCGCGCGGGTTGATGGCGGCCCAGACCGCGCCGGCGGGCGACGAGGCGCGGGCGCGCGAGGCCTTCGAGCGCGGGGTCGGGCTGGCCGAGCAGCTCCAATGGTCGGAGGCGGCGGAGGCCTTCGAGGAGAGCTACCGGCGGTACCCGCGGGTCGCGACGCTGCGCAACCTGGGCCTGGCGCACCGCGCGCTCGGGCGGTTCACCAGCGCGATCGACGAGCTCGGGCGCTTCCTGCGGGAGGCGCGGCCGGCGGAGGGGGTGCGCCAGCAGCTCCAGGGGCTCATCGACGACATGCGGGTGCAGCTCGCGACGCTCACGGTGGTGCCGTCGGTCGACGGCGCAGCGCTCACGCTCGACGGCGCGGCGCTCAGCCCCGGCGAGGCCCGCGAGGCCGACCCCGGCGACCACGTCGTGGGCGCCACCGCCGACGGGTACGCGCGCGCCGCGCAGGCCGTGCGCCTCGCCCGCGGCGAGCGCCGGCGCGTGGACCTCGTGCTGCAACGCGCGGAGGGCGGCATCGCGTCGCGCTGGTGGTTCTGGACCGTCGTGGGCGTCGCCGTCGCCGGGGCGGCCACCGCGACGGTGCTGCTGCTCTCCGAAGAGGCCCCGCCCAACTGCGGGTCGCTCCAGCTGTGCCTCTCGCCGTGACCGTCGGGCGCGCGGCGCTCGCGGCCCTGGCGTGCGCGCTCGGGGGGTGCGGGACGAGCGTCCCGGCGGTGGTGGTGACCCTCGCGACCGACCTGCCCGTGTGCCGCCTGCCGACGGTGCGTCTGCGGTGCGCCTACGACTGGGACGGGCTCGCGCCGAGGGAGACGTCGTCGTGCGAGCAGGTGCTCTACCGGGGCGCGTCGCAGGCCGAGGTGCAGCTGCCGGCGTCGTTCGGGCTGCGGGGCGACGGCACCGGGCGCGCGCTCACGCTGGTGGTCGACGACGGCGGCGCGTCGCCCGCGCTGCGGCGGGTGGCGCGGGTGACGTTGCCCGCCGACGGGGCGGAGGCGCGGCTCACCATCGCGCTGCGCGCGGCCTGCCTGGAGGTGGACGCCCGCACCGCGGAGCGCCCGTGCCCGACGGGGAGTTCGCGCTGCACGCTGAGCCGGTCGTGCGAGCAGCGGGGGATGACCTGCGGCGACGACGGGGCGTGCCGCGCGGTGGACGTGGGCGCGGCCGAGCTCGCGGCGCCGGCCGACGCGGCGGTGACGACGACGGGGACCTGCGACGCGGGGGCGCCGCGGGGGTGAGCCGGCGGTCGCGGTCGCCGGCGGTTCCGCGCGGCGCCTGGAGCGGGTACCGTCGTGTGCATGAGGCTCGTATTCCTTGCGGCCGCGGCCGCGCTCTCGACGGCGTGCTCCTCGGAGACTTCTTGCGTCGCGCGCGGCGCGCTGGTGGCCACCCCGAAGGGCCGTCGTCCCGTCGAAGAGCTCGCGCTCGGTGACGAGGTGACCGCCGTCGACCCGGCGAGCGGGGAGCGCGTGACGGCGACCCTCGTCGGGATCCGCCGCGCCATGCGCGAGTGCATCACGCTCACCGGCGAGGGATTCTCGCTCACGTGCACCACCGACCACCCCCTGTACGACCCCTCCGAAGGGCGGTGGGCCCCCGCGGGCGATTGGGCGCTCGGAGCGCGCAGCGCACTGCTCTTCGTGCCCCAGGAGGGCCACCCCCGCGCGGCGCAGGTCACCGGGCGCTCGTCGTCGGTGCGGCTGAGCGAGGTGTTCGACCTCACCGTGGACCACGCCCTGCACAACTTCGTGGCCGACGGTGTGCTCGTGCACAACAAGAGCAGGCCACTGGAGATCTGCGCGTACCCCGACGCGGGATCGTCCTACGAGAGCGCTCCGTGCACGTGCTCGACGGGAGGGTCGGGCGCCACGGTCTGCTCCGCGCCGGGCGGGGTGGCCGTCTGCGTCTGTGACGGCGCCGACGCCGGACGCAACTGAGGGCCCACCTGCACCGGGATCGCCGACTGCCACGGGACCGTGGCGGGTTCCCTCGTCAGGACCGCCGCGCCGCGCGTCCCTCTCCGCCTGGTACTACAGCCGCAGAAGGCCCGGAGGCCCTCCCCCAACCCCCTCCCAGGTCTGGGAGGGGGCTCCGAGGCCGCCCGAAAGAGCTGAAAACGCAGCGTTCGGCTCTTGTCCGAAAGCCCCCGTCAATGAGCAACACCATCGAACTCGTGAAGGTCGACGCCAGAGGCGCGAAGCGGCGGTGCCAGTTGAGCCTGGAGGGCACCACCGTCGTGACGGCCGCGGGCCCCGACGGGAAGCCCCTGAAGTCCGTTTCCAAGCCCTTCGCGGACGAGTCGACCGCCGCCCGCGCCTACGACAAGGCCCTGCGCGCGAAGCTCCGCGACGGCTTCGCGTTCGTGCGCGACCCGGCGACGGCGGGCGTCGGCGACGTGGTGCTGCGGGCCTTCGCGTCGTCGGCGGGCGCCGGGTTTCTGCTCGACCTGTCGCCCGACGGGCGCTTCGCCGCGACCGTCGGCAGCGCCACCGGCCTCTCCTCCTACTGGGTCGAGCTCGTCGACGTCGCGACGGGCGCGCGCCGCACCGTGCTCGAGCGCTCGGCCGCGCCGCGGCAAGGCTTCGTGCACGCCGTGCTCTTCGACGCGAGCGCCGCCGCGCTCTACCTCGCCGAGAACGAGACCACCCTGCGCCTCGACCTCGCCACCGGCGCCGTGACCCCCGTCGCGGGCTACCGCGAAGACGCCGCCACGCGCTTCAACCCCTTCGTGGTGAGGCCGCACTTCGACCGCGCCCGCGAGCGACTCGTGGTCTTCGACGCGGGCGACCGCGTGCGCGTGCTCGACGCCGCCGGCGCCGCGGTGTTCGAGCTCGACGTCGGCTCCCCCACGACCGAGTGCCGCGCGGCGGGGATCTCCCCGTCGGGCAAGCTGCTCGCGCTCTACCGGGTGAGCCGCGGGCGCGTCTACGGGCACGCCGACGCGATGCACGACGACACCAACCTCGTCGAGGTGTGGGACGTCGACGCGGGTACGCTCCGCACGACGATCGCGCTGGCCGACAAGCTCAGCGCGGTGGGCGTCGACCCCGCCGACGGCTCGCTCCTCGTGACCCGCGAGTACGCCCAGGGGCCCGTCGCCTACGACCTCGCCACGGGCGCCGAGCAGTGGCGCTTCGACGACCCCTGGCGCACCGATCGGCTGGCCGAAGCGCACGCGTGGGAGTTCTCGCCCGACGGGTCGCTGCTCGCCGTCGGCCGCGCGAGCACCGCGCTCTACGACGCCGCCACGCGCACCGAGATCCCGCTCGCGGAGCCGGGGGGCTATCAGGTTCCGCGGGTGCGCTTCTCCGCCGACGGCGCGCTCCTCGCCTCCGCCGAACACGGCGCGTGCGTGGTGCGCCGGGTGCGCTGAGTCGCTTTCGCCCGGTGCGGTCGCGTCCCTTCGTGCTCCCCGAAGGAGAATCCCTCCATGCCCACGGCCGTCATCGCCCCGTATGGAACGTGGCGTTCCGCCGTCAACGCCGAACGCGTCGCTGCGGGCGTGCGACCCGTGTCCGCGCCGTGCGTCGCGGGCGGCCCGATCGAGTCACCGGGCCCGCCAGCGAGCTCTCCGACCGCTGCGTGGGCGCACTCGATGGTTCGCCGACCATCGAACACAGTCGCAGACAGCGGTGATCTGTAAGCCATGGTCGCGTCGACGCGGGTGCCGGGTTGGACGCCCTCGCCCCTGGGGCACGCGGAAGCCCTCGTCGATGGCCCCGAAGCTGGCGCGGCAACGCGCCCGTGTGAACATCCGCGCGAGGCCCACGTCCGTACCGCCATCGACGATGTCATTCTTCAACCCTTCCTTCCTGGCCTCCCAGATCTCTTCAGCCCGACGGCGCGGTGCGCGACCGTCCCGAGAGGGCCCGGCGTCCGGTCTGCGCGGCCTGGACGAAGCGGGCGTCGTGCTCCACTCGTTCGGCAACATGAACTTGCTTTCCTTCGAGTCGGCGAGCGCGCGGGGGCCCGCGGGAGTTGGACAGCTCGGCCGTAACGGTCGCGGCAGGACGCTCTCGCGGTGACGGCCGACCAGCTTCGCCTCCCCGCCGAGACCTGGGACGGCAAGGTCAATCCCGGGCGCGTCTTCCTCGTGGACCGCGACCCGTACGTCCGGCGCCTCGTCGGGCAGTTCCTCGCGGGCCTCTACGACGTGGAGTTCTTCGACGACGGCTACGCCGCGCTCGACCGCGCGCGCGTGGCCCCGCCCGCGGCGGTCGTCACCGAGATCCTGACCCCGCTCCTCGACGGGCTCGCGCTCTGTCGCCTGCTCAAGGGCGACCCCGCCACCCGGCGGGTGCCGGTGCTCGTCCTCAGCATGCTGGCGGCCGACGAGCGCGCCCGCGTCGCCGGGGCCGACGCCTTCCTCCCGAAGCCCCTCGAGCGGGGCCGCCTCGTGGCGGCGCTGCGGGGCATGACCCACTCGACCGACGGAAGGGGCGCGTCGCCCCCGCACCAGGACACCCCATGACCGACCGCGCGCGCATCAGCACGGGCAACCAGCAGGCCGACGAGATCCTCGGCGGCGGCTTCCCGGCCAACTCCATCAACATCGTCATGGGCCAGCCCGGCACCGGCAAGAGCATCTTCGCCGAGCAGCTCGTCTTCGAGAACGCCGGCGACGACCGGCCCATCCTCTACCTCACCACGCTCTCCGAGCCGCTCGCCAAGATCGTGAGGCACGTCCAGCGCTTCGCGTTCTTCGACGAGGAGAAGGTCGGCCGCTCGGTGGTCTACGAGGACGTCGGCCCGCAGCTCGTGCTGGGCGGCATGGGCGCGCTGCTCGACTGCGTCGCGCGGGCGATCGAGACGCTGGCCCCGAAGGTCATCGTCATCGACTCCTTCAAGGCGCTGCACGACCTCTCGCCCTCGCCGGCGGAGCTGCGGCGCGCGCTCTACGAGCTCACCGGCCTGCTCACCGCCTTCGAGACGACGGTGTTCCTCATCGGCGAGTACACCGACGAGGACGCGCGCCGCCTGCCGGAGTTCGCCGTCGCCGACGGCATCCTGCAGTTCCTGCGCAACCCGCTGAGCTCGCGCGACGAGCGCTTCCTGCGGGTGCTCAAGCTGCGCGGCAGCGGCTACCTCGAGGGGCTCCACGCCTTCCGCATCGGGTCGGGCGGCCTGGAGATCTTCCCGCGCCTGGTGAGCCCGGAGATTCCGGAGCGCTACACCATCGTCGAGGAGCGCACCCCCACGGGCATCGAGGGGCTCGACCGCCTCATGGGCGGCGGGCTCTGGCGCGGGAGCACGACGGTGGTCGCCGGGCCGACGGGCTCGGGCAAGACGACGGCGGGGTTGCAGTTCGCGCTCGAGGGCGTGCGGCGCGGCGAGCCCTGCCTCTACGCCAACTTCCAGGAGAACCCGATGCAGCTCGCCCGCTGCCTCCGCGGCCTCGGGGCCGACGTCGAGGAGGCCGGCCGCCGCGGGCTCAAGCTCATGTACGCCTCGCCGGTGGAGCTGCAGGTCGACAGCCTCATCGTGCGGCTGTTCCAGGAGATCCAGCGGTCGGGGACGCGGCGGGTGGTCATCGACTCGGTGGGCGACCTCATCAACGCCGCGAGCGACCCGCAGCGGCTGCACGACTACCTCTACGCCCTGGCCCAGCACTTCACGGTGAAGGGGGTCACGAGCTGGATGACCTTCGAGAGCGCGGGAGGGTCGACCGACTCGGTCTTCAACCCCAACCACGGCGCCGCCCGCTTCGCGTATATGTCCGACAACATCATCCTGCTCTCGACCGACGTGAAAGACCGCGTGAAGCGCAGCATCGCCGTCGTCAAGGAGCGGGCGAGCGCGCACGACCTGGGCGTCCACGAGCTGGAGATCACCGCCCGGGGACTGCGGGTCGTCGGGCACGACTGACCGCCCGGACGGATCGACGCCCGCCGCGTGGGGTCACAGCCCGCACGGGCACGCCCGGCTGCGCGAGGCACCGCCGGAAGACCTCTCCCACCGGCGGGGCGTCGTCGGGGTGGATGAAATCGAAGGTGCTGCGACCGTCGAACTCCTCCCGAGCGAAGCCGTGGATGCGCTGCGCCGCGGGGGAATTGTAGAGCAGCTTCCCATCGCCATCGAGGAGGCTGAGGATGTCCCGGGAGTAGTCGAGCAGCGCTTGCATGCGCTCGACGCTGAGGGCTGCGGGCGGATCGCTGGCCGACGCCCGCGGGTGATTGGAGTCGGGCATCTTCGTTCCCTGGTGAAGACAGGGCGGAGCATGACCTCCGCGATGCCTTCGCTGAGCCCCGAAGACCGCTGCTCCTCCGCGCTCGCACCAGCGATTCCGATCGCGGGCGCTGGTGTATCGTGCGGCCCCATGCGACGCGACGACCTCCTGCCGGGCGTGATCTGGGTCGACCACGGGCTGCTGTCGCCCGACGAGTGCGCCGCGTGGATCGCCCGCGGCGAGGCCGTCGGCTACGACGCGGCCCCGATCACGACGCCCTTCGGCTTCGTCATGCGCCCCGACATCCGCAACAACACCCGGGTGATCATCGACGACGTCGCCGCGGCCGAGGGGCTCTGGCAGGCCGCGAAGTCGCGGGTGCCCGCGGTGCTCGACGGCGCGGCGGCGGTGGGGCTCAACGAGCGCTTCCGGCTCTACCGCTACGACCCCGGGGAGTACTTCGCCCCGCACGGCGACGGGTGCTTCGAGCGCGCCGACGGCGACCGCAGCCGACTGACGCTCATCTACTACCTCAACGAGGGCTGCGAGGGCGGCGCGACGCGGTTCTTCCCGCGCGGGCGCGACCCCATCGAGGTCACGCCGACCGCGGGCGCGGCGCTCTTCTTCCAGCACCACGTGCTGCACGAGGGCGCGCCCGTCACCGCCGGGCGGAAGTACGTCCTGCGCACCGACGTGATGTACCGCGCGCCCCGCCCCGCCGCGGGCTGACGGCGGCGCCCGCCCCCCCACTTTGCTACTTGCGTCATTCGACGCGCCGCACAACGCATCGGGCGCTTCGCCCGGAGGGGATTGCCGCGCTCCAACCACGAACGATTGCCGACGACCGCACGGCGGAAGTCGGGTGTGTCGATATTGGACATGCCACTAGCGCGGCGCTCTCCCGATACCATTGACGACAGGCGACCGCGGCGGGCGTGAGGCCCGCGAGGAGCTTCCATGACGACGTACACGCTCAAGGCCGGCACTTCCTGGGACGAGGTCTGGGCGCGCTGCCGCCGGGCCGCGCCGGAGGCCTTCGACGCCGACCGCGCCCGCAACCTCATCGCCGGGGAGTGGGTCGCCACCGGCGAGGTGTCGCCGCACCGGCTCGCCATCGACGCCACGGAGATTGCGGGTCCGCCGCTCATCGACGAGGCCGAGGCGCGGCGCGCGGTGGCCGCCGCGGCGGCCGCGCACCGGGAGTGGGGTCGGGTCGGGCTCGACGAGCGGCGCGCCCGCGTGGCGCAGGCGGTCGACCTGATGACGGCCGAGCGCGACCTCCTGGCGCTCCTGCTGGTGTGGGAGATCGGCAAGCCGTGGCGGCTCGCGTGCGCCGACGTCGACCGCGCCCTCGACGGGGTGCGCTGGTACCTCGGGGAGATCGAGCGGCAGCTCCAGGGCCGCGCGCCCCTCCCCGGGCCGGTCAGCAACATCGCGAGCTGGAACTACCCCATGAGCGTGCTCGTGCACGCCGAGCTGGTGCAGGTGCTCGCCGGCAACGCGGTGATCTCGAAGACGCCGAGCCAGGGCGGGTTCCACTGCCTCACGCTGGCGCACGCGCTGATGCGACGCGCGGGGTTGCCCGTGACGCTGGTGTCGGGCTCCGGCGCGAAGATCGGCCCGGCGCTGGTGCGCGGCGAGGGCCTCGGGGCGCTGGCCTTCGTCGGCGGGCGCGCCAACGGCCGCAAGATCGCGAGCGATCTGGCCGACACCGGCCGCCGCCACATGCTCGAAGAGGAGGGCCTCAACGCCTGGGGCATCTGGAATTTCTCCAAGTGGGACGAGCTCGGGGCGCACCTGAAGAAGGGCTTCGAGTACGGCAAGCAGCGCTGCACCGCGTACCCGCGCTACGTCGTGCAGCGGCAGCTCCTGCCGGACTTCCTCGAGATGTACCTCGGGGTGATCGGGCGCATCCGCTTCGGGCACCCGCTCGCGGTCGAGCGCCCCGACGACGAGTTCCCCGAGCTGGATTTCGGCCCCGTCATCAGCGCCTCCAAGGCGAAGGAGGTGCGCGACCTCTTCGCGGCGGCGGTCGGCGCGGGCGGCGCCCCGGTCGCGCGGCGCGCGCTCGAGAGCGGGCGCTTCCTGCCGGGCCAGGACACCTCCGGGTACGTCGCCCCGGCCTGCGTGCTCGAGCCGCCGGCGTCGTGGGAGCTGCGCCACCGCGAGCCCTTCGGCCCGCTCGACTCCATCGTGCTGGTCGACACCGAGACGCAGCTCCTCGCGGAGATGAACGTCTCCAACGGCGCCCTCGTCGCCTCGATCGCCACCGACGACATGACCTTCGCCGACCGGGTGCGCGACGAGATCCGCGCCTTCAAGGTCGGCATCAACAAGCCCCGCTCCCGCGGCGACCGCGAGGAGGTCTTCGGCGGGCGCGGCGCGAGCTGGCGCGGCGCCTTCGTCGGCGGCGACCTGCTCGTGGCGGCCGTCACGCAGCCCGCCGACGGCGGCCACGACGAGCTCTACGGCAACTTCGAGCAGTACTCCCGCTACCCCGCCACCTGACCGCCCGCCGCTCGAGAGGGAGACTGGCGCTCCGAGCGGCGGGTCTTATCGGGAGGAAATGACCGACCAACTCCTCGAACAAGTCCTGGAGTGTCGATGAACCCGATGGGAGGTGCAGTGATGACGACGACGAACAGCAAGCAGGTGTACGCCTCGGGCAACGGCGACGCGACGCCGCCGGCCAAGACCCCGTCGCAGGGCCAGCCCGGCCCCGGCCCCGACCCGGGCACCAAGGGCGGCACGGACCAGCAGCTCCCCGACGCCCTGCCGGGCCAGAAGGGGGCATGGGACCCGTCGCAGGACGCGCCCAACAAGAACCAGCCCCCGCCCAACAAGGTCTAAACCCCTCCCACTCCGACAGCCGGCCCGCGCGCTCAAGCGTCCGCGCGCAGCAAGACGACATAGAACTCGCCCGTCGCTACCTCCGCGCGCGTGCCCGGGGGGAGGACGTGAGCCGAGAGCACCACGTCGGCCGTGGTCCCGTCGGGCAGCGCCGGCATCTGGTCGTCGCGCACGAAGGCGCGCACCTCGGCCACGAGCCCGTGGCGGTCCGCGAGGCGGTCGCCGGGGGCGAGCGCCCGCTCGCGCCATGGAGCGCAGGTGAAGGCCCACGAGGGGGCTCGTCGGCGCGGGCATCGTGGCGTGGGCGAAGTGCATGGCGCGCCCTCTGGTGCACGCGCCCCGCGCCGGCTGTCACTCGCGGCGACGGGCGCGGGCGCCGCCGGTCGAAGCGGCAACTCGCCCTGACGGATCCGTCGAGCGCGGCCACTCACGCCAGCGAACAGGAGCGCCGCCATGTCTTCGATCCGACACCCACTTCCTTCCCCACTTCGCGCGTCGCAGCGCCATCGCTTCGCCGTCGCCCTCTTCGCGGTCGCGCTCGGCTGCAGCGCCACGCCGGCCGCCTCTCCCGACGCGGCCGCCCCGCCCGCCGACGTCAGCGCCGTCGCGGACGACGCGGCCACTGACGTCCCCGTGGTCGACATCGCCCCGCTCGATGTCTCCCCTGCCGACGTCCCCGCCGACCGGCCCTCCTGCGCGCCCGCCGACGCGGCGGCCTCCGAGCCCTTCACCGCGCTCTACGACCGGATCATCCGCCCCCGCGGCTGCGCCACGAGCGGCTGTCACGAAGGCGGCGACCCCGGCTCCGGCGCCGCCTTCCGCGGCGGCTTCGACATGACCAGCGCCGCGGCGGCCTACGCCAGCCTGGTGGGCGTCCGCGGCTGCCGGACGACGCGCGTGGTCCCCTGCCGCCCCGAGGAGAGCTACTTCCTCGACGTGGTGCGCGTCAGCGACGGCGTGTGCGCCGGCCGTCGCCACGCGCCCGGCATGCTGCCCCCCGACGAGGTCGCGATGCTCGAGAGCTGGATCCGCGCGGGCGCCCGCTGAGTTCGCCGCCCCCCCGCCGTCCCTTGCACCGGGACCCGCGCGGGACCGGCGCCACGTCCCTCCCAGCGCGACGTTCCCTCGCGGTCCGCGCCGTGCCACGCTCGCTGCGCCATGGGAGTTGCGAAGCGAGTGGCGGGGCTCCTTGTGCTGGTCATCGCGTCCGTGGGCGGCTGCGCGGTCGGCAGCGACTCGGGAGACGGCCCGCCCGACGCCGCCGAGGAGAAGCCCGCCGTCGACGAGGACGCGGGCGACGAGCCCGTCGAGCCGGACGACGCGGCGACCGACGCGCCCGCTCCCATCGACGCGCCCGCGGACGCGACCGACGACCGGGGACCCGACGCGCGCAGCGATGACGGCAGCCAGGGGGTCGACGGCCCGCCCGATGTCGTCCGCATCGACGCGACCACGGACGCTGTCACCGACGCGCGCATCGACGCGACCACGGACGCGGGCACCGACGCGGGCACCGACGCGGGCATCGACGCAGGCATCGACGCGGGCGCCGACGCCGTGGAGGCCGCGGTCGACAGCGGACCCGCCGTCGATGCAGGGGGGCGGCAGTGCCCCGCCGGGATGTTCGTGACCGGGACCGCGGCGGGCGGCGCGCTCGTCTGCTCCGACCTCGCCGACGCGGTTCGCCGCTACGTGGACGGGAGCTGCCGGGTCCACCTCGGGTGGCAGGACGGGTGCAACGGCTGCGCGGGCCCGCCGACGAAGTGGGGCTCGGTCGGCGCGTCGTCCTGCGCGAGCGGGAGCGGGGTCGGCAACTCGTGCATCGCCGCGCCGGTCGGCGCCGCGCCGGTGCAGCTCTTCGGCGTGAACCCCGACGGCGACGTCGACGGCAACGACGTCCTCTACGCGGGCGTCGCGTGCTCGGCGCCCGCGAACGCGGAGCGCACCGGGGGCTGCCCCGCGGGGCAGTTCGCGACGGGCTTCGACGCGGCGCGACAGCCCCTCTGCGCCGCCCCGGACGGGTCCGCGCGCACCGCGATCGGGCGCGACTGCTTCCTCTACGGCGGCTGGCGCGACGAGTGCTCCGGCTGCGCCGTCACGCCCCCCACGAAGTGGGACCGCGTGAACGACTCCGTCTGCCAGAACCTCGTGGGCCCCAACGGCGACACGTGCACGCTGGCGTCGCTCGGGGGCGCCACCGTCCGGATGCTCGGCCTCGACTTCGACGGCGACGTGAACGACGACGACCAGATCTACGTGGGCCTCCGCTGCGAGGCGTCGGGCGGCACGCAAGGGAGCGGGGCCATCGAGGCCTGCCCGCGCGACGAGGCGGCCTACGGGGTCGGCGCGAACGGCGCGCTCCTCTGCGCCCCCGTCGCCCCGGCGGTGCACGCGTACTTCGCGTCGAGCTGCTCCCTGTACCTCGGGTGGCAGGACTCGTGCGGCGGCTGCACGCGCCCGCCGGTGAAGTGGGGCCGCGTGAGCCCGACGACGTGCGCGAACGGCGCGGGCGCGGACAACACCTGCACCACGCAGACGCTCGGGGGCACGACGCTCCCGATGTTCGGCCTGAACTTCGACGGCGACGTCGACAACAACGACCTGCTGAACCTCGGGCTCCACTGCCTCTGACGACGGCCCTCCGGCGACCGATCGGGGGGCCGTCGATGCCGCGCGCGACGACGCCGCGACGCAGGTCGACGCCGATCACCCGTCGGGGTCTTCGAGCACCGCCAGCGCGGCGCGGTACAGCGCGCGGGCGTTGGGCGTCCCGGCCAGCGCGGCGCTCGCGCGGACCACGACCGGATCGCCCGCGGCCAGGGCGGTGACCATCGCCACGGTCGCGGCCGAGCCGTAGCCCGAGAATCGAAGGAAGTTGTCCTCGATCACGTCGTGGACATCGGCTTCGGAGAGGGCGCCGTCGAAGGCGGCGCGCAGCACCGCCTCGCCGGCGCGCGTGGCGGCGATGACGGCGCGCGCGACGATCTCCACGGCGGCGGTGACCTTCGCCACGTCGACGGTCCCGGGCGAGAGGAGCTTGCCGAACCCGATGATCGAGACGAGCCGCCGCGCCGCGCCGCGGCTGTGCCCGTCGCCCACGTACGCGTAGCGGGCCTCCCAGAGCGCGTCGCGCCCCGGCGCGCCACCCGGCTTCCAGCGCAGCGGTACCAGCGCGCCGGCGCCGGCGCGGGCCTCGCGCACGGGCGCGGCGACCTCGTCGCCGAGCGTGCCGTCGAAGCGCAGCACGGTGTCGCCGCGCTGCACGACACCCGCGAGCCCCGCGAACACCCTCGCCACGGTCGCGTCGTCGCCGGTGACCAGCCAGATCGTCGCGCGGCCCGGATGCTTCACGCGCCCGCCCGCGACGACGGCGGCCGGATCGACGATGCGGACGTCGAAGGCCGACCGCGCGTAGCCCCTGAGGAACCCGACGTCCGCGGTTTCGCCGATCAGCCGCAGAGGCGGGTTCGCCGGCGCGGCCTTGACGGCGCGCTTGCCCGCGCCTGGCCTGACCGCGGGGCGCGCTTTGCCCTTGGCGGTGCTGGTCGTGGTGGCGGCGCTGCGGGGCGGGGTTCTGGACATCGCGGCGTGGATGATGCCGCGGGGACGGTCGCGCGGTCTACGCACGGGGGATGCCCGTGACGGGGGGCGATGGCGGCCGGCGCCGACCCCCGACGCCGGGGGTTCAGTCGTCGGAGCCGGGCCGCGAGCGCGACTTCTTGCGCTCGCCGGTGACCTTCTTGGCCGTGAGCCGCCGCTCCTTCGAGCCGCGCGAGGGGCGCGTCGCGCGGCGCTCCTTCGGCACCTCCAGCGCCTGCAGGATCATCACCTTCAGCCGCAGCCGCGCGTCGTCGAGGTTGCGCCCCTGGTCGCGGGTCTTCTGGCTCGTGAAGAGCACCATCCCGTCCTGGTCGACGCGCTTGCCGGCGAGGGCGCGCAGTCGCTCCTTCACGGGCTCGGGGAGGGCGGTGCTGTTGGCGAGGTCGAAGCGCAGCTCGACCTTCGAGGCGACCTTGTTGACGTTCTGTCCGCCGGGCCCGCTCGCGCGCACCGCGGTCATCGAGAAGGCCTCGGCCGGAATGGTGATCGCGGGGTTGATGACGAGCGCGTCCATGGCGGCCGCGAAGGTGGGGCGCTCACCCCGCGCGGGTCAAGCGGCGTCGGCGCCGGACCGCCGCCGCAATCGCCAGTGCCCACAGCCCGACCGCCCCGCGCGCGCCGCCCGCCGCGCCGCGCCCGACGGCGCAGTCGCAGCCCGCGGTCTCGCCGATGAGCGGGCCGTCGACGTCGTCCGCGACCGCACCATCGCCCGCGGCGACATCGTTCGTGGCCGTACCATCGTCGCCGGGGACGTCCACGGCCACGGGGCCGAGGTCGAGTTCGACGCCGAGGTCGCGCGCCGACGGTACGTCGACCGTCGGGCGATCGACGACGGGCATCCCGGCGTCGACGACGGGGGTCCCCGCGTCCATGGCCACGACCCCCGCGTCGGGCCGCGGGACGGTGCGCACCCGCACCTGGATGACGTTGTCGGCGGGTCCGCCCTGGGCCGGGTCGCTGAACCAGGTGACGCCCTCCTCGACGAGGTTGAAGTACTCGGCGTACTCGCCCGCCGTCGCGGGCGCGCGCAGCGTGAAGTTGAAGCGCCCGGTCATGCCCGGGGCGACCGCGCGGTCGATGGCCGCGGCGCGGTTGGGCGCGAGCCAGTCGGGTCCGGCGACCATGCTCGACCGGTCGCGGGGCTGGGTGGTCCCGAGGCGGGTGCGCGCGGGCGTCCAGGTGGCGGTGCCGGCGTTGCGCATCTCCAGGTAGCCCGTCGAGGTCTCGCCGGGCGCGAGGTCGAGGGTGGTGACGGCCAGCGGAAAGGTCTGCATCACATACGTGGCCCGGTAGGCGGGCGGCGGGCAGTGGGGCGCCGCGCCGCTCCCGCGCGCGTAGAGGGCGAGGTGGTTGGAGACCGTGCGCGGCGACCCGTCGGTCGGGTGGTTGAGCACCCCGGCGCCCGCGAGCCACATCGTCGACGAGCCGCCGCCGTCGAGGTTCAGCGCGTCGCGGGCGCCGAGGTCGATCATCAGGGCCGCGAGCTCGTTGCAGGTCATGCCGACGCGCGACGGCGCGGCGCGCCCGTCGACCACCGCGAGGATCAGCGTGCGCCGGTCGGCGGTGAATCCCGCGGCGGTGCGGGGGTTGCGGCCGCAGAGGCCGGTGTCGCCGGAGTTGTCGCGGGCGGCGCCGGCGACGACGAGGGTGGGGTGCCCGGAGACGGCCTCGCGCATCCAGGGTTGGGGGCCCTCGACGCGCTCGTGGGGGACGAGGTCGGCGCGCCCGTCGCCGAAGGCGATGGGGCCGGTGTAGTCGTGGTCGGTGCCGCCCCAGGAGGCGCCGTCGTGGAGCACGAAGCCGTCGGTCTGCGCCTGGTTGGCGGTGTTGTAGAAGCCGCCGTTGACCGCGGCCTGCGCGCCGACGAGGGCGCCGAAGGCGGGCACGGTGCGGCTGCGCTCGTTGGGGGCCGTGACGCGCAGGCTGACGCCGGGCGCGCAGAGGTCGACGAGGAGCGCGTCGATGTGCTGCGAGGCGGTGACGCGCAGGAGGCGGCGCACGCCGGGGAAGGGGTTGCTCCAGGTGTCGTCGGCGGACGCGGGCGCGGCGAGGGAGAGCGCGGCGAGGGCGGCGACCGTGGCGCGACGGGGGAGCATCGGGTGGGGACGATACGACGGGGGGCCTGGGGGGTGAGGTCTCACCGCGGCGGCAGCGTCAGCAGGTCGCAGCGCACGTGCACCGCGTCGATGCCGCCGCCCAGTTCGTCGACGTTCGCCATCACGGCCACCACGCCGTCCTCCGCGGGCAGCAGCGCGGGCGGCGCGATCACCCGCGTCCGCAGCGGGATCACGTCCCTGCGCGGGAAGGGCGTCCCCGCCCCGTCGAAGTAGACGAGGTACGCGTGCATGCCGCCCGCGACGGTGTCGCCGTTGAGCGCGAGGTCGTACAGCACGCCCTCACCGCCCGTGATCATCGTGTGCCCCAGCGGGGCGCCCTCGAGCTCGCGCGTCGTCCAGAGGCGCGGCGTCTCGACCTGCACCCGGCCGCGCGCCACCGGCAGCGTCGAGACCGCCAGCCCGTGGCCCTCGGCCCACTGCGACAACAGCAGCGACCCGCCCCGCATCGACGCCGCCGTCGGGTACGGACCCAACCCCAGCCGCGCCGGCTCGCCCGACGGTTCGAGCGTGTCGGTGAGGCGCACCAGCACCTGCTCGCGCGCCTGCTCGCCCGTCACCGTCGCGCCGCGCACCGGGCGCTCCAGCAGCGCCGCCGGGTCGGCCCCGGGGGGCAGCGGCAGGAGCTGCATCTGTCCGCCGACGTGCTGCTGCCACAGCACCGGGTCGCCCGTCCGCTCGCCCGCGCCGTCGAAGCTCAGGGCGACGACCTCGCCGTCCTCGGTGCCGCCGAGGGCGACGGCGCCGGCGTGGCCGTTGACGGTGCGCGCCGCGGCCGTGAGCCAGACGAAGCCGTGGTTGCCGTTCGCCGCCGCGGGCGGCGCCTGCGCGACGCGGCGCAGCGGGGCGATCGGTCCTTCGGGGGCGACGAGCGTGGCGTAGAGGTCGCCCGCGACGTGCGCGATTACCAGCACGCCGCCCTCCACCGTCACCCCCACCGGAACCCCGGGCGGGAAGGTCTCGCCCTCGCGCCGCGAGGGGAAGGGGTCTTCGACGAAGACGGGCTCGCCCACCACGCCGAGCTCGCGGTTCACGCGGACGAATACTGTTCCCGGTAAGGTGTCGGCGGGGGTGGCGGGGCCGCGGAGCTCGAGCTCGGTGATCGCGCGGCGCAGGTTGCGGCGCTCGCCGACGCGCAGGGTGCGCTCGGGGTCGCGCACGGCGACGACGAAGACCGCGCCCTCGCGCGAGGGCCGCGCGAAGGGCTGCGCGACGATGCGGTCGCTGCCGTTGGCGAGCAGGAAGGGCGCGCCCACGAGGCGGCGGGCCTCGGTGGTGACGCACACGCGCTCGCGCGACTGGGCCGTCGCGGTCGAGGCCGCGAGCAGGGTGAGGGCGGCGGCGAGGGTACGCGCGGTCATCGGGGGGCTCCGGGGAGGTTGCAGGTGAGGTCGATCCAGCGCCACGTGACGCCGCGCTCGGCGCTGCGGGGGTAGAGCGCGACGAGGTGGGTGTCGTCGGCGTCGAGGCTCACGCCGTCGCCGATCGCGCTGGCGTCGGCGGGGAGGCGGAAGTGGGCGCCCGCGAGGGTGCCGTGGTCGAGCGCGGCGAAGGTGAGCGAGGCGGCGGACTGGCCCTC
>JAQBQI010000306.1 GCA_028287085.1 Myxococcaceae bacterium | reverse complement strand
GCGACCAGCGCACGGCCAGCCGCGCGCGGCGGGAGGCCGCTGACCGCCGGATGGCGGACGGTCATTTCGCGCAGTTCCAGCGCAACGATCGGGCGACGGCGCGGGACTCCGAGCGTCGCGCGCAGCGCCGCTCGCGCCTCGACGACGGCAACCGCCGGCTCGCCGACCGGCACTTCGCGCAGTTCCAGCGGAGCGAGCGCGTCGCGGGGCGCGACCGCGACCGCCAGGCGCGCGTCGATGGGCGGAACAATCAGAGCTACTTCCAGCGCATGTCGCGGCTGCGCGGGGCGTCGTCCCGCGAGAACGACCAGATCCGCCGCCGCGACGAGCGGACGCAGGCGCGCAACGCGACGCAGCGCCAGCGCGCCGAGCAGCGCCGGTCCCGCACCGTCGACCGCGAGGGCTCGCAGGCCGTCGGGCAGATGTTCGGGATGGGCGCGCGCGGCGTGTCGGCCGTCTACGGCGGCATGATGTCGATCGTGAGCGCGACCCTCTCGGCCGTCGCGGCCGTGGTCGGGCTCGCCGCCGGTTTCGCCGGGCTCTCGCTGATGATCGGGGGGGCGATCCTCCAGATGATCGCGTTCCGCGAGGGGACGCTGATGACCCTGTCGACCCTCATGCGGTTGCCGGGCGAGGAGCGCATGACCCCGGCCCAGCGCCAGGCCGCCCGCGGCAACGCCGCCGAGGGCGAGCTCGCGTGGGCGCAGCAGTTCGGCCGCGAGACGCCGCTCTCGACGCAGCAGGTGGTCGAGCTGCGCACGCAGGCCTCGACGGCCGGCTACCAGGGCGCTGAGGCGCGCACGATGACCGCCGCGGCGGCCGACGCGGGCGCGCTCCACCCCAACGACGCCTCGACGGCGTCGCGCTTCATGCTCCAGATGGGGCAGCTGAAGAACTCGTCGGTCGCGCGCTCGGCGGACTACCGCCCCGCGGCGCAGGCCGCCGGCGTGTCGGAGACCGCCGCCATGCGCCGCGCCGCCATCGCGGCCGGCGTGGTGCAGCGCGGTGGCGAGAACGAGTCGGCCTACCAGCGCCGCATCCGCACCGCGCAGGGCAACGGCGGCATCACTGGCCGCCAGATGCACGACGCGATTCTCGCCGAGCAGCGCTCGCAGCTCGGGAGCCGCAACAGCGGCGACTTCGCGCGCTCGCAGGCCGGGTCGATGGGCGCCGTCCTCTCGAACCTGGGCGAGGGCGTCGAGGCGTTCATCACCGGCATCCGCAACATTGAGAGCCTCCCGGGCGTCGTCGCCCTGAAGAACCTCCTGACGCAGATCGCCGACACGCTCGCGGGCGCCACCAACAACGGCAAGCGCCTGCAGGCGATCGCCGCGACGGTCATCAGCACCGTGGCGGGCTTCGTCGGGAAGACCGGCAAGGGCGGCTTCGACGGGATGCTCTCCGATGCGCTCGACGTGGCGAAGGAGCTGCTCCCGATCGTGCGCGGCGTCCTGGGGGCGTTCCGCGAGGGCTTCATGGAGGGCTTCGGGCCCTTCATCACGGAGCTTCGCCAGGGCGCGGGCGACTTCATGGCCAGCGGCGGCCACGACCTCATGGCCTGGGCGCGGGAGTTCGGGCGCGGGCTGGGCATCCTCGCGACGCTCATGTTGCGCGTCACGATGCTGGCGGCGCAGCTGGGCGTCTGGGCCGTGGCCGGCGTCGGACACCTCGAAGACCTCGGCAACGCGATCAACCGCGTGCGCGCGGGCGCCGGCTCGGCGCTCGGGGGTGTGCGCGTGGCGATGGACCCTTTCGCCGCCGCTCGCCGCGCCGCGCGCGACGCGATCCTCCCGCCGGGCTCGCGACGGCGCAGCATCACCGATCTCCTCGGCATCACCAACGAGAGCGAGACGGTCGACGAGTTCCACGGCATTGGCGCCGACATGGCCGACGGGGTCTCGCGCGGCTTCCGCTCCCGCCAGACCGCGATGCAGTCCGAGATCAGCGCGGTGATGGCGTCGCTCCCCGCGACCGCCCGAACCGACATGCAGATCAAGTCGCCCTCCCGCGTCATGGCGGAGATCGGCGAGTACATGGCCCTCGGCGTGACGCAGGGCCTCGACTCGGGCGCCGGCGGCGTCCAGTCGGCCATGAGCAACGTCGTCGCGCCGCCCGGCCTCCCGGGCTTCGGCGGCGCAGGCGGGCTCGGCGCCGGCGGCGCGTCCATCACCATCGGGTCGGTGGTCTTCCAGGTCAGCGGCGCGGCCGACGCCGAGGGCCTCTTCGACGCGCTCCGCACGAAGATCGACGAGCTCTTCGTCGGGGCCCTCGAGCGCGCGCAGCTCGCCGCGGGTGCCTGATGCCGACCCCCACCGCACAGCCAACACAGCTCGACGACCGGGCGCCGGGGTTCAACCAGGGCAACGCCCTGACCCCGCCGCCCGCGCCGGGCCCCACGACCGACACGCGGGCCCCCGGCTTCAACCGGGGCAATCCCGCGACTCCGGCGGCCGCCCCCGCGGCGCGCCGCCCCCGACGCCCCGCGGCGCCGCCGCCGACGCCCGCGCGCGTCGCCCTGGTGGCGCCGTGGGCGGACCCCACGAAGTGGGACGAGATCACCATCGCGGGCATTACCTTCACGGGTAAGGTCACCGTCAGCGGCGACGCGCTGAAGACCAAGAGCGACCACCGCCACGCCCGCGGCCGCAACGGCTCGCGCCACGTCGCCGCGGGGCACGACACGGTGGAGTTCACCGTCACCCTGTCGGCCTTCCCCGAGGACGACGAGGCCGAGGAAGACCAGCACGTGCAGGAGATGGACGCGATCTACGCGCGCCTCTCCGACGAGTCCCCCACGCGCCAGGGCGCGAGCGCGTTCCCGGTGTCGTACCCGTCGCTCTCGTTCGCCCGGATCAACATGGCGACGGTCGAGAGCATCAGCCTCCCCGAGTTCGAGGCGGGCGGGACGCTCAACCTCACGATCAAGTTCAAGTCGTTCAAGGCCCCGGTCGCGCGGCCGGTGCGCACGACGGCGACGCCGGCGGAGGGCGCTGCGCCCGCCGCCATCACGAACCACGGCGAGACCATCGCGCCGATCGACCGCGGGCCCCGCGTGCCCGACCCGCCCTCGCGCTCCGGCGCCGCCGCCCCTCGATGACCACCCTCGCCGGACACCCCCTGCTCGCGCTCTCGCTGGTCATCCCGCGCGTGGGCGCGTGGACGGCCGACGTCGAGGCCGACACCGACCAGGACCTCACCGGCCTCGTCGACCTCGTGGTCGAGGGGCGCGTCTGGCGCGCGACGGTGGTGCGCGGCGCGGTGGCCTTCGGCCGCTGGTCGGGGCGCCTCGTCGGCGCGGGCGGGCTTCTGCGCGAGCTCGCCCCGCTGGCGCTGGCCTCGACGACCCTGCGCGGCGTGCTCGACGAGCTGTTGCGCGAGTCGGGCGAGGCGATCGCCCCCGCCGTCGGCGACCTCTCGGCCGCGGTGCCCCGCTGGCACCGCACGCGGGCCACGGGGCAGCAGGAGGTGGCCGAGGTCGCGCTGCGCGCCGGGATGACCTGGCGCGTGCTCGCCGACGCTTCGGTGTGGGTCGGCGCGGAGACCTGGCCCGACGCGGCGCTCGGCCCCGACGTCGACGTGCTCGACCGCGACCCGGTCGTGGGTCGCTACGAGATCGCCGGCGCCGACGCGGTCGACGTCCGCCCGGGGACGCTGGTGCAGCTGCGCGCGGGCGACGGCGACACCTTCGTGCGCGTCGGCGCCGTCACGCACCGGCTCGAGGGCGCGGCGCTGCGGACGAGCGTGCTCGAGGAGCAGCAAGAGACCGCCGCGGGGCGCCTCTGGGCCGCGCTCGAGGCGATCATCCACCGCGCCACCCGGCGCTACGACCGCACCGGGAGCTACGCCGCGACCGTCGTGGAGCAGCGCGCCGACGGCACGCTCGACCTCCAGCCCGAAGACCCGCGGCGCCCGAGCTGCCAGCGCGTGCCCTACCGCACGCTTCCCGGCCTCGCGGTGCAGGTGCCCGCCGGCGCGCGGGTGTGCTTCACCTACGACGACGGCGACCCCCGGCGACCCGTCGTGACGCTCTGGGAGCCCACGACGAGCGCGGGGAAGTGGACGCTCTACGGCGGCACGCACCGCGCGGCGCGCGAGGGCCATTCGGTGGAGGTCACCATCCCGACCGGCGCGGTTCAGATCACCAACCCGGCGATCCCTGCGGTGCCCCCGACGATCCCCAACCCGGGGCCGCTCACCTTCACCGGGCGGATCACCGACGGCGCCGCCGAGTTCCTGATCCCATGAGCGACCCCCTCGGCACCGACATCAGCACCCCCGCCGGCGCCGACGGGCAGCTCGGGCTCGACCCCTACCTGCGCACGGTGGGGGGGCTCGAAGCGCTCGCGCAGGCCCTCGCGCGCCGGCTCGTCACGCCGCGCGGGACGCTCTACCGCCACCCGACCTACGGCCACGACGTGCGCCAGTACCTCAACGACGACCTCGACGAGGGCGACCTCTCGGACATCGAGGCCGCCGTCGCCGCCGAGCTCGGGGCCGACGAGCGCGTCGACGAGGCCGCCTGCCTCGCGACCTTCGCCGACGAGACCCTCAGGCTCGCCGTCACCGTGCGCCCCGTCACCGGCCGCGCGTTCCGCTTCGTGCTCGCCGTCGGCGCCGTCACCGTCGCCCTGCTCACCGTGGAGGCTTTGTGACCGTCAGCAGCGTGACCGAGATCCTCGTCGCAAAGACCGAAGACCAGCTGCTCGCCGAGCAGCTCGGGCTGATGGCCGCGGCCGACCCGCCCTTCCCGGTGACGGCGTGGGCGCCGGGCGACGTCGCGCTCACGCTCGTCGAGACCGACTGCGCGGCGCTCGCCGACGTGCACCAGACCGTGGGCCTGCTCGGCGCCAGCGCCTTCCTCGGGACCGCCACCGGGGACTGGCTCACGCTGCGCGCGAAGAGCACCTTCGACCTCTCGCGCATCCTCGCGACGTACACCACGGGCACGGTCACGCTCGCGTGCTCGGCGCTCGCCGGGCCGCACACGATCGGCCCCGGCGCGCTGGTGATCACCACCGCGGCCGGGTACCGCTTCCGCTCGACGAACACCGGCAACGTCGTCGTCCCGCAGGGCGGCACCGTCGCGGTGGGCGTGCAGGCCGAGGCCGCGGGCGCTGCCTACAACCGCACCGGCGGCGAGCTCACGATCGTCGTGACGCCCGCCCTCGCGGGCCTGTCGGTGACGGCCGCGAGCGGCGCCGGGTGGATCACCCGCACCGCGCGCGACGAGGAGACCGACGCCGCGCTGGTGACGCGCTGCCGCGCGCGCTGGGCGACCCTGGCCACGGCCGGCTGCGGGACGCGCGACGCCTACACCTTCAACCTGCTCGGCGCGCTGCGCCCGGACGGATCGAGCGCTGGCGTCACCCGCGCGGGCTTCCTCTCGCCCCCCGGCAACGGCGAGGTGCCCATCCGCATCGCGGGCGCCACCGGGCCGCTTTCCGACGCCGACCGGAACTACGTGCGCACGTGGATCGCGGCGCGGAAACCCATCACGGACACACCGCTCATCGAGCACGCGGGCACGGTGGCGGTTGACCTGTCCTCATCGACGGTGACGTTCAAGGCAGGACTCAACACGAGCGGCAACCGTGAGGCGGTACGCGCGGCGGTGCGGGACTTCATCAACGCCCAGCCGATGGGCAGCGACCTGGAGGTGGTGCTCATCGACGAGGCCGCCATCGCCGCGACGATCTACCGCGCCGCTCCTGCGGGGAGCATCGCCGACGTCGATCTGGGCACCGGCGATGTCACCGTCACCAACGGCTACGTGGCGACCGTCGACACCTCGACGCTGAACTTCGCGTAGTCAGCGGGCGCAGCGGCAGGCGTCACAAACCTCGTCCGCCGCGCACGCGACGTTGCACGCGCCGCAGAAGTGCACGACCCCACCGTCGCGCTCGCCGCTCACCAGGTCGACGTAGCGGCCGTCGCACATCGCGCTCGGCCCGTTGGGGCAGCGACCTGCGTCGGCGGCCGGCGCGTCGGTCCCGCCATCGGTCCCCGCATCGGCAACTGCGACGGGACTGTCGATCTGAGAACCCGCGTCGACGCCCGTGTCCGTCGCATCAACGCCGGTGTCGAGCGCGCCGAGGTCCCCCTCTCCAACGCAGCGCGTCCCCTGGCAGAAGTAGCCCGTCCCGCACGCGGGGGCGCACCCGCCCGTCTCGACGGTCGACACGTCCTGACCGCCGTCGGGCGCCGGGAGCGGCGGATCGTTGGTGGCGCAGGCGGCGAGGAGAAGGGCGGCGAGGAAGGGGAGGCGCATGGGCGGAAGATACGCGGGCCGCGCCTCAGGCGTCACAGCCCTTCGAGCGCGTCGCCGTACCGGGTCGCCCGATCCTCGGGGACTCTGCCGGGTAGATCGAGCAGGAAGTTGTGCCGGATCAGCAGCCAGTGGCCGTCGCTGCTGAGGGCGTTCCGCTTCGTCTGAAGCGCGTCCTGGTTCACGAACGACCACACGCGGCCCCGCGCGAAGAGCCCGGCCGATGGCATCTCGAAGGCCAGCCCGTCGCGCTCCGTCTGCGGCGTCGTGTCGAGGAAGCCGCGCGTCGATGACCCCATCTCGCCGACCTCCAGCCCCGCGGTGCGGAACGCTGCGATCGCCTCCGCCGATGTCCCGTGGTCGAAGCGCGACCGGTAGGCGAGCCAGCCTCCGACCATCAGCGCGACCGCCAGCGCCGCGGCGCCCGCGATGAGCCCCAGGCCCGACTTCGGTCGCGGAGCGGGCGGCTGCTGCCACTGCTGCGGCTGGAACGTCTGCGGCGCCCACTGCTGCGGCGGCGGGTTCGGATTCCACGACGGCGGCCCCTGGTAGCTCATCCCGCCGACGTTACCAGCGCCATCAGCCCCTGCGGAGCCCCCCGATGACCCTCTACGTCGACTACCAGCCCGCCCTCTACCCGACGGCGCTCTCGGACCCCTACGGGCGCGCCTGGGGGGCGTCGCAGGGCACGATGAAGGATCGCGTGGTCACCCTCGCGGTCGACGCGGTCGACGCCGGCCTGGTGCTGCGCGCCCCCGCCGACGCGCTGCCCCTCCTCGGCGCCGACGTCGCGCTCGATCAGCTCCCTGACGAGACCACCGACAGCTATCGCACCCGCATCGCGGGCGCCTGGGAGACCTGGCGGTGGGCGGGGACCGAGACGGCGCTGCGCCTCGTCGCCACCCAGCTCGGCGCCGACCCCGTGGTGATCGTCACCGCGCACACCTGGCCGATGGGGCGCCCCGACCTCTGGGCGCGCTGGTGGCTGCTGGTGCGCGACGTCGACTTGCCGCACACGCCGGCGCCCGAAGACCCGTGGGGCACCGGCACCTGGGGCGACGGCGGCACCTGGGGCTCGACCGTCCCGCCCGAGGGCGTCGCGCAGGTGCAGCGCGCCTTCCGCAAGTTCACCAACGCCCGCGACGCGGGCTGGGTGCGCATCGCCTTCGGCGACACCGACTACTGGGGCGACCCCGACGGGACCTTCGCCCACGGCACCTGGGGGGACTCCGCGCCCTTCGTCGAATGGAGAATCTGAGATGGCGACCGTCCTCACCGAGTCCAACACCTTCAGCGCGACCGTCACCGGCCCCGACGACGGCGACGCGCGCAACGCCGCGAGCGTCAACAGCGCCTTCCAGTCGCTCGCCAACCGCACCCGCCGCCTGCTCAACGCCGCCACCGGCGAGCTGCGCTGGAACGGCCGCCTCCGCGTGGGCGCGGCCGTCGCCGGGCTCGGCGTGTTCGTCGGGCCCGTCCAGTCGCTGGCGATCGGCACGGCGCTGCTCTCGCAGGCCGGCGCGGAGACCGAGGTCGCCGGGAGCCTCCCCCTCGCCGGGCTCTCCAGCTGGTACGGCGTCTACGCCTACGACAACGCCGGGGTGCTCGCGCTGCAGGTGAGCCTCGACCCGCGCGACGAGACGGGCGTGTGGAAGTCGACGGGCCTCGGGACGCACCGCTACCTCGGCAGCTTCCGCACCGACGGCGCGGGCGCCCCGATCGCCCTCTCGGCCGTGCACGGGCACTACCGCTGGCTGACCGCGCCGGCCTCGCGCACGGCCCTGTCCGCCGGGAGCGCCACGGCCGCGACGTCCGTAGCCTGCGCCGCCTTCGCGCCGCCGCACGCGCGCCTGCTCTGCCTCTCGACGCTGGCCGTCGAGACGGGCGCCAGCCCCGCGACCGCCTCGCTCTTCGAGACGACCACGGGCGCCGCGCAGACGATCCTCCGGGCGCCCGCGAGCACGTCGGTGTCGCAGTCGGTCGAGCTCGCCTGCACCTCGGCGCAGGCCGTCGCCTACCTCTGCAGCACGGTCGACGTCGACCTCTCGCTCTACGTCGACGGCTGGCGCGAGTAGCCCGCCGGGTCGACCGGGCGCGCTACGGGGCCGACGCGGGGATCGGGTAGCCACGCGCGTCGAAGCGGGGCGGGTCGACAGGCCGGGGCGTTGCGGGCATCGACGGCAGCTCCTCAGCGATCTGCCGCACGGCTACCACCGCGAGCCAGGCGACCGCACCGACGACGTAAACCCCGCCGAGCACCGCCAGGGCGGCCGCCAGGAAGGACAGGCCGCGATAGGTCGTCTGGGCCGGCGGCGCGGTCTGCTGTGCCTCGCGGGCCATCGCGCGGGTGTTGAGCGCGATCTCCCGCAGCGCGCCGAACACCTGCCCGATCCCCACGGTCACCAACCCGCCCACGATCGCAGCAAGCGCGGCCACGATCGCCTCGAGGCCCGTCATCGTTCCCATGGCCCGCGACGCTACGCCCGCGCGCTGGCCGCTCAAAGGCCCTCCAACGCACCACCCACCGCGGCGCCCTGGCGACCGCAGAGGACACCCGCATGTCAGGACTCTTCGACAAGGACGCGCCTGTCGAGCTGCGCGCCGACTCGGCCCTCACCGGCAGCTTCGTCCCCTCCGGCGAGATCGACGTCTCGACGCACTCCATGGTCACCGTCGAGGCGACCTACGCGCAGGGCGACGGGGACATGGCCATCCTGCTCGCCGAGGTGCAGCGCCAGGGCTCCTCGGCGTGGGTGCCCGCAGCGACGATCCTCGACGCCGGCACGCCCGGCGGCGGCGCCGTCATGGCGGAGCTCGCCGCCGCCGTGCACACGATCTCGCAGAGCTGCGCGCGCCTGGTGCACGTCCCCGTGTACGGCGCGTCGAGGTTCCGCGTGTCGGCGAAGGAGGCGGGGGCGACGACGCCCGGCACGCTCGCCATCGTCGCGATCCGCTCGCGGGTGGGGGCCTGACATGGGGCTCCTCGGCGATGGGGCGAACCCCTTCCTCCCGCCCGCCGGCGGCGGCAGCGTCGACACCCTCACGGGCGCGGGCACCACGGGCAAGGCACTCATGGCGGCCGCGACCGAAGCGGACGCGCGCACGGCCCTCGACCTCGCCGAGGTCGGCACTGTGGTCGACCTCACCACGGGCATGACGACCAGCAACGGCGCCGTGACCGGTGGTGCGGCCTCGGTGGTCGGCGGCGTCGTCACGCTCGCGCACAGCTCGGGGCTGTCGCAGGCTTACGCAGGCACGTACTCGGCGCCGCGCACCCGCGTCGCGCTGCCGCAGTGGCGGGCGTGGGAGGCCCGCGGGCGCATCGCGAGCTTCACCGGCAACGCGGGCACGGTGTTCGGCTTCGCGGTGGGCGTCGGGCCCGTCGGCTTCGGGGCCCTCGGCGCGACGGCGCGGCGCTTCGTGGCGGCGCGCGTCCAGGGCGACGGCCGACCGGGCCTGCTGCACAACAGCGACCCGGCGACCGGGCTCAACGTGCTCTGCTCGCCGGTGTCGTTCGCCGCGTCGACGCTCGACCTCGGCACCGGGGAGGCGTGGCTGTCCCTCACGCGCGCGCTCGAGGGCGTGTACCTGCTCCGCTGGGGGCAGGGCACCCTCGACAGCGGCACGCACCTCCCGCCCGCCGACGGCGCGTGGAGCATGTCGCCGCCGGTCACGATCTCGACGACGCCGCGGGTGGCCGACACGATCGAGTCGGGCGACGCGACGGTGGTCGACGTCCTGCCCGACGCGCTCGGGGTGATCGTCTACCAGTACACCAGCGCCACGGCCGTCTCGGCCTCGCTCGCGCAGCTGACGATGCGGAGGCTGGCGTGAGCGACACCAACGCTGACGTCTCGCAGCAGCGCTCCGCCGTCGACGCCGAGCAGCGCGACTCGCTCGTTCACCGCACCCGCGTCGACACCCTGATCTGGGTCGTCGGCGGCATCGTCTCGACGTGCGGCCTGGGGGTGCTCGTCACCGCCATCATGCTGTGGTCGACGGTGCAGACGCAGGTCGCCCGTCTCGACGCGCTCTCGTCGCGCATGACGCAGGTCGAGAGCGCGAAGGAGTCGACCTCGCGCGAGGTGCAGGGCCTGCGCTCCGACCTCGCCGAGGTGCGCGCCGACACCCGCGTCATCCGCGCGCAGCTCGACCTCACCGTCCGCGCCCTCAACGCCGACGGCGCGCACCGCTGACCTCCCCCGCCTCCCTCGCCTCCACCACCTACGCGCGCCGCTGGCCGCGGAAAGGCACCCGTCCGCCATGTTGAAGCTCATCCTCTGGGGCGTCGCGAACCCGCTCGAGTTCGGCGCCATCTTCGCGTCGGCCATCGCGATCGTCCGCGGCATCTACGCGGTCATCACCCGGCTGGTCGCGCCCTACCCGCGCCTGCGCGCCGTCGTCGAGGGCTTCGCGGCCCTCGGACCCGACGTGCTGCGGTTCGCGTTGCAGCTCGCCCGCGCCATCACCGGCCGCGCGATCCCGTCGCCCGCGCTCGACTCCCGCGACGCCGAGCTCGCGTCCCTCCGGGCGAAGCTCGGGGAGCTCGAAGGCCTGCGCGCCGAGGTGCTGCGCCTGCGCGCGGTGCTGGTCGCGCCCCGGCCGCTGGCGGTCACCCTCGGCGACGAGGTGGTGCTCGGCCGCGAGACGATCGCGCCGCCCGACACCATCGACCCTGAGCGCTTCGACCGCTTCGACCCGACGCAGACCCGGCGCAGCGAGCGCGGCAGCGTCGACCTGCGCTCCCTCGCGCTGCTCGCGTGCACCCTCGGCGCGCTGGGCTCCGCGGGCGTGCTCTGCATGGGCTGCCCCGCCTCGGCGCAGCTCACCCGCCCCGCCCTCGGCGACGTCGACGGCTGCGAGCCGCGCACCACCCGCTGCGCCCCCAACGGCCGCCCGCAGGTCTGCTCGGGCTCGCGCCGCTGGACCGACGCCGACCAGGTCTGCGCGCTCGCGGTGCAGGTCGCCGCGGTGTGCTGCCTCACGACGTCGCCCATCACCGGCGCCGAGCTGCACGCGTGCGTGCTCGCCGACCGCTGCATCGACCGGGACGGTGGGCTGTGACCCTCCCCGGCTTCCTCCTCTCCACCGCTGCCAGCGCCCTCTTCGGCGCCACCCACGCCCCGGAGTCCACCATGCCCAGCGACCCGACCGACTTCACCAGCGATGCCGCCCTCGCCGACCTCGAGGACTACCTCTGCGACCGCTTCAAGGCGCGGGTCACCGAGAAGGGCGACAGCGTCGTGATGCGCGGCGTCGCCGCGGCGTTCGGCGTCGCCGCGATGCTGGGCGCGAACGTGCCCACGTCGGACGAGTTCCTGACGCGCTTCGCCACCACGCTCGGCCCCGTCGTCTTCCTCCCCACCGGGCTCCCGAAGGGCAAGCGCCGGCTGCTGCTGGTGCTGCACGAGATCGGGCACGCGGTCGCCTTCTGGCACGAGCCGCTGTTCATGCCGCGCGCCTACGTCCAGAGCGGCGAGAAGCGCGCGGACTACGAGAGCGGCGCCGAGCGCGGCCGCATCGAGGGCGCCTTCCTCCTCTTCGGCGAGCTGCCCACCGCCGAGGGCATCCACGGCTTCATGCAGCACGGGTACGCCTGCGACGCGCCCGACATCACCCTCGCGCAGCAGCTGCTCGACATCGCCGCGACCGCCACCGCGTCGGGGGTGATCTCCTCGCCCGTGGGCCTCGCGGTGCGCGACTGGCGCCTCGCGAAGGAGCGGGGGCAGCGCTGATGGATCTCGTCAGCATCAAGGCCTTCGGCTGCTCCACCACGGTCGACCGCGACTTCGCCCGCATCCTCCAGCGCGCCGACGCGGTGCTGCGCGAGCAGTACGCCGACGCGATGCTCGCGCTCCCGGCCGGCGCCCCGCAGCCGACCTTCGGCGAGTGGCACGGCGTGCGGGGCGTGGGCGGACACCGCCCCGGGTCGAGCTGGCACGGCAAGGGGAAGGCCGTCGACCTGAACTACACGACGAACCCGTACGTCGCGACGCGCAACCTCCGCAGCTACGGCGGCGAAGGCGCGGGCCGCGGCCTGGGCGTGCGGCGCCCCGCCGTCGAGGCCTACGACCGCGCGTGCCTGGTGCGCTGGGGCCGCCCGGCCGACGTCACCGGGCGCAAGGCGGGCGAGAGCACCGGCGCCGCCTGGGACCGCTTCCGCGCCGTCAGCGTGGCGCTCGAGGCGTACTTCGCGCCCTACTTCCGCCGCGAGGCGAAGCTGGTCGAGCGGCGCCCCGTCGTGAAGTACGCGACCGCCCCCGCCGAGGCCTTCGAGGTGATGGCGGAGCGCGGCGAGCTCGCGGTGCCCCTCGCGGCGGTGCCGCTGCAGGTGCTGCGCGACTTCGAGGCGGTGCGCATCCCGACCGTGGTGGGCGCGCCCTCGAAGGCCCCGGGCGTCACCCGCAACCCCGCGCGCGGGATCATGGACCTCCCGCGGCACACCGTCGTCGCGGTCTGCGACCTCGGCGGCCAGCTGCTGCGCTGGGGCATGATCGACTTCGGCGACGGCGCGAGCGCGACCCGCGACGCCGAGGAGGGCGAGAACGGCGACGGGATGCACGCCGACATGGGAGGCAGAGCGCGACCGCGCGCCTGACCGGCCGCCCTCCCACCGCACCGGCGTCTGCCGGACCCGCGGCACCAGCCCTCGGCCCTCACGGGTCGGGGGCTTCGCTCATTTCGGGCGGTTCGTCTGGGCGCCTCGAAATCCGACCGATGAGAGCCGCTTCTGCGCCTTGAGCGCAGTCGCATTCTTTGGGGCGGCGTCGGCGGCGGCCGTCTCGTTCTCGTGCGATCCGCCCCGGATCTTCTGTAGCGGGGCAGGGATCTCCGGTGGGAACGGCTCCATCGGTCCGGTGCCGTAGGTGAGCCACGCCGGGTGGATGTCGAGGCGGTGCGCCAGCGCGAGCGCCGTCGAAACCTTCACGTCGCTCTCGGGGTGGTTCTCGATGAAGTGCACGGCGGCGCCCGATAGGCCCGCGTCGAGCGCGAGGGTGCTCACGCCTGCCCCGCGAAGCTCGCGAGCATGCTTCAGGCGGGCGGCGATCGTCGGTGGGGCGGGGGGGCGTTTCGGGCTGGCCATGCGCGGGGAGGGTGCGGTCGCGCGGAGGAATCGTCAAGCGCGCTAAAGAATCGTCCGCGTGCCCCTTGCTCATATGTCTTTAGTGGGCTAAAGATACTTCACCGAAGCGGTTGGCCCCGCGGCGGTGAAAGGCGCTACCCACATGACCGACAAGTTCTCCCGGGCTCTGGACTCCTTCGAAGCCCGCTTCTCCCGCGGCCCCGCCGACCCGACGCTGCGCGAGTGCACCTCGTGCCCCTACCTCGTCGAGACGGTCGACAGCCACGGTCACTGCGACGAGTGCGAGCAGGCGCGCGAGGCCCGCGACGAGGCGGCCGCGAACGACTGCGCCGCCTGCGACGGGCACGGCGTCGTCGCGTCGGGCCGGATGACCAACGAGGCCGATTGCGACCTCGACGACTGCCACGCCTGCGGCGGGTCGGGCGTCACCGACGTGGCGCAGCTCGAGTCCGAGCTCGGCGCCGACGACGGCTTCACCGCCTGGTGCGCCGACCGCCAGCTCGCGGCCGCCGAGGCGATGGCGCTCGAGGTCGACGCCCGCGACGCGGCCCTCCGGGCGCGC